>JBMOJO010000312.1:0-3927 GCA_049315745.1 Saprospiraceae bacterium
CATCATTTTTGAAATTTCGCGAAGCGAAATTTCAAAAATGATGTGTCCCTCAAAAGATAATGAGGTTGTGTAAAAAGGTTTTTCTTGGCGCAATGCGCCAAATTATATTTTGAGAGACACGTTATTTTCACAATTTCGCAAAGCAAAATTGTGAAAATAACGTGTCTCTCAAAATACTTTTTACACAACCTCTCAGAAGAAAATTCTACTGCCGAAGGTGAAAAGCCTTTTTTGGGCACTTCGCGCCAAATTAGCGTTTGAAACCGATGTGTTTTTCATGATTTTGCTTCGCAAAATCATGAAAAACACATCGGTTTCAAAATAATCTTACCGCCTAAAGCGAATATTTTGCTGCCATAAGCGGCAAAATTCCCCAAAAACATTTACTTTCCGGACCTAAAACCTTATTACTTATGAAATCCGGATTCTCGCTTGTGATGCTGATCGCCCTATTTTTCCTTTGGGGCTTGTTGACTTCCCTGAACGATACGCTGGTGCAGCATTTGCAGCAGGCTTTTGATCTCAAGTACTGGCAGGCGCAACTCGTGCAGTTTTTCTTTTTTGGGGCGTATTTCGTCATGAGCTGGCCTTCGGGCATCATTATCCGGAAACTTGGGTATAAGCGGGGTATTGTTGTAGGGCTTTTGCTGATGGGGCTCGGCTGTTTGCTGTTCTATCCGGCGACTGTAGTGCGGGAATACGGCATTTTTCTGTTGGCGCTGTTCGTCCTGGCCTCGGGGATTACCATTCTACAGGTTGCCGCTAATCCCTATGTCGCCGTGCTGGGCCCTTCGCAGTCGGCAGCAAGCCGGCTCAACCTGGCGCAGGGTTTTAATTCCCTCGGGCATACGATTGCCCCGATTGTGGGCGCTTTGCTGATTCTTCAGAATGTAGCGGAGGGAGAGCAGGTGGAGGTGACTTCTCTTCAGGCGCCGTATATCGGACTTGCACTCACTTTGTGGCTGATTGCCCTGGTGTTTCATTTTATCCAGTTGCCTTCGGTAGAATATTCGGGCCAGCAAGCCCGGCGCTTTAATGTGTTGGATTATCCGCAGCTTTATCTGGGCGCAGTGGCGATCTTCTTTTATGTAGGTGCCGAGATTTCGGTCGGCAGCTTCCTCGCGCTGTACTTTAAAACGGAGCCAAGCCTTGCTTTTGACAATAAGACGGCGGGGGCGCATGTAGCCTACTATTGGGGCAGTGCTATGATTGGCCGCTTCATGGGGGCAATTTCGCTGAGCGACAAGGTATCGGGGCGCTCGAAGTCCTTGTATATGGCGTTAATTCCGGCGCTTGCTTTTGTGGTCGTTTTCGGGATCGCCTATTTCCAGGGTTCGGATACGCGCATGGCGCTGGGATTTCTTGCTGTCCTTTTGTTGAACTATGCCGCTTTTTTCCTGGGTAAGGGCATCCCTGCGCGCCTTCTGGCTGTTTTTGCGCTGATCAATATCGGTTTATTGCTGGTGACGATGAGCACCGGCGGGCAGGTTGCGCTATGGACCGTTCTGGGGATTGGGCTGTTTAATTCGATTATGTGGTCCAATATTTTCACCCTCGCGATTGACCGGCTGGAAGAATTTACGAGTTTTGGTTCGTCCTTGCTGGTGATGATGATTATGGGAGGGGCCATTTTGCCACCGCTACAGGGTATTCTGGCAGATATCCCGTCGATCGGGGTAAAATACTCCTTTATTGTGCCCCTGATTGCCTATGGGTACCTCGTGTTTTATGGGGTGAAGGGGTATAAGATGGGGGGGGCTTCGGGGGGGTGAGCTCCTCCCTGAAAATGCCTTGGGGGGGGTAAAAATAGTGCATTTTCCCATAAGGCTTACCCGAGTCTCAGGAAGTCTATTTATGTTTTCCTGTAGTCCAGCCGTTTTGTTTCAAATATTTTTCACCTGACGCGATTGCATCTTTTTCAAGTTCAGTACCCATCGAGTCATTCCACCGGTTTAAGTATCCGAAGAGTGCTATTACCCCAAGAATTTCTACAATTTCGCCTTCATTCCAATGTAGTCTGAGATTCTCCGCAATGGTATCATCGACAGAATTTGGAATTGTCGAACTAGCGAATGCAAATTCAAGGGCAGCCCTTTCCGGTTCGGAGAACGCAGGATGTGTCCTGAACTGCCAGATATTTTCTAATTTTTCTGCTTCTGCACCATATCGGTCAGCAGCTCTTATCGTATGGGCCTGGCAATATCTGCAACCCGCTACATAGCTACTGATGTATCCAATTAGCCTTTTGAGTGCACTTGTGACCCTTCCCTTGTTTTCCATAACGGCCTTATTGAGCTCAATAAAAGCGTATGCGATGGAAGGTCTGTGGTACATCGTTTTAACGCTATTAGGGCAAAACCCTAATGTCTCGTTGAAAAACGCTATCAAATCTTGGAAGTTTTTATCCTCATTTTCTGTGGATGGGAGTACTAATGGTCTTTTCATATTTGAAATCTCGGTTTATGATTGAACATAACGGTTAATCTGCGTTCAGGCGGGTATTTTAGTCATCTACTTGTTATCAATAACCCTATCTATTTACCAGGGGTATCCGCGGCTTCGCCGCGAAGGATTTTTTGGGTCTGCGTGCATGCTGTTCGTGCGGACGCTCGAACAGCATGCACGCAGACCCAAATATTAGACTTGTTGCGATGGATTATCGTAGTGGGAAAAATGAGCTATTTTTCGTCCACGCGAAGGCTTTTTGAGGGAGCATAGCCCAGCTACGTGACCGAAAAAAGGTGCAGTGTGGGCGAAAAAGAGCCATTTTTAACCCATGAGAATTCCATCGCAACAAGTCTATTATTTATCGGGGCAATGATCTGCTCAATAGATACTGAAATGCCTGTAACAAGGCACTTTGCACAGCCCGGCCTAAAATCCCCGCTATTGATGGGTGTTCTTCCATCTTATCGGTATCCAAATTTGTTCTTCCGATGCGGGATCGTTATTCTGGTATTTCTCCCCCAACACTTCAAAGTGCGGTCTGTCATCCAAAAGGTAGTCCGAACCTGGCAACCATGTTCCCAGAATATATTGAAAAACTGAGGTATCTGAATTTAAACCTTTGTACTCGAAAACTGCGTAAAGTCCGCTTGGCACAACAAAAGTTTCCATTCCGTTTGGCACGTTGTCAAAGTCCAAAACTTCAGCCGCTGCCCATCTTTCAAATTCGTTTGTCGCTTTGAAGTCTGAAAAATATTTGGGGGGGTAAACCGCTACTGAAATTAGATCAGTCGTCAAATTGTTTTTGATTTCTTTTCGTCTTGGCATGAAACTTTTCCAAAGTTCGCGTACCCTGTCGTCGTCCAAACGCATTATTAGTCGTTTTCCGACCAATTTCTTTTCGTTTGTTGTTTGAATGCTTGGCGTCATTTTTCTATGGCTTGTCCTATCGTGAAAATGCGTATTTAGTTTGCAGGTCATTGCCCTGGGAAATAATATTTTGGGGTTGTGTAAAAAGGCTTTTGCCGCCGCAGGCGGCAGAATATTATTTTGGCAGGCACATCATTTTCGAAATTTCGCTTCGCGAAATTTCGAAAATGATGTGCCTGCCAAAAGATAATTTGGCGTGAAGCGCCGAAAAAATACTTTTACACAACGCACAGCTTCATCCGCCGAAGGCGGATGAAACTACACCTCCTCCGCCTCCCACGCCTCAATATTCTTCGTTTTGCTGGAAAACTGGACGCCGATGCCGGTGACCGGCTTCCCCTTTTCCCAGGCATGACGGTAATAGCGCTTGTTGCGGATTTGCGCGAGGGCTTCCTGTGGGCTTTTATCGAGTTTGTATTCCAGGATATAGAGATGGGTAGGCGTTTCGACCATACTGTCGGCGCGGCCATCGGAGGTGCAGACTTCGCTGTGTACCTTGATGCCCATGTAGGTAAAGAGCAGGTGTATGGCAGCGTGGAAGAATTTTTCGGG
>JBMOJO010000313.1:0-3912 GCA_049315745.1 Saprospiraceae bacterium
TGCGTCCTGGCGTCTTGGCGTGAAATTATTTTTGAATTAATAAAACACAAGCCCAATCCCCCAACCCCACAACAAAAAACCCAATCGCCTGATTACCAGGTGATTGGGTTTTTGTGTTGTCGGGGCACCAGGATTCGAACCTGGGACCCCCTGCTCCCAAAGCAGGTGCGCTACCGGGCTGCGCTACGCCCCGAACGATTGAAACCGAAAAAATTAACAGCTACTTTCGCCGCAAATCCTTTCGCGGGCACAAATATACAGATTCCCGTTTTTTAGACAAGTTTTTTGGCCATTATTATTTTAAGATCCTTGAAAGGATAGAAAAAATCAATGCAGGATGCTGGACATCAGGTCCCGGAGCAGGAGGGCTATAAATACGAGTATTCCAACCAAAATTTCGTTCCTGTACTTCGCGAAATAGGATGTAAAATGAATTTTCATATTAAGGTATTACCGATTAATGACAAACCATGCTCCAAAAAAGTTTTCCTTTTAACTTTTAAGGATTGCCGGCAGGCTTTTCGCGGGCACAAATATACGTATTCCCCTTTTTTAGACAAGTTTTTTGGCCATTATTATTTTGAAATCCTTGAAAGGATAGAAAAAAATCAATGCAGGATGCTGGACATCAGGTCCCGGAGCAGGAGGGCTATAAATACGAGTATTCCAACCAAAATTTCGTTCCTGTACTTCGCGAAATAGGATGTAAAATGAATTTTCATATTAAGGTATTACCGATTAATGACAAACCATGCTCCAAAAAAGTTTTCCTTTTAACTTTTTTGGAACGAACTTCCGATTGCATTATCTTTCCCATCCCCACAAAAAACCTGATTAGCTCAATACGAAACCACACCTGTTGCTTTCATGAAAGTCCGGATTTTCACCCTTCTGCTGGTTTGTCCCCTCTTCCTGCCTGCCCAGGATTACCGCGCTTACCCCATGTGGGATGCCGCACGCCCCTTTGAAGCCCGCATTCTGGATTTGTTGGGGCGCCTGACGCCGGAGGAAAAAGTGGCCCAAATGATGCACGCCGCTCCGGCAGTTCCGCGCCTGGGAATCCCAGGGTACAACTGGTGGAACGAGGCCTTGCACGGGGTGGCGCGCACGCCCTTTGCCGTAACCGTCTTCCCGCAAGCGATCGCCCTGGCAGCTACCTGGGATACGGCAGCTATGCGAAAAATGGCCGATATTACTTCCACGGAAGGGCGGGCGGTGCACCGCAAAGCCACTGCGCTCGGCCTTGGCCATGCCGGCTATATGGGCCTTACCTATTGGACGCCCAACATCAATATTTTCCGCGACCCACGCTGGGGCAGGGGACAGGAAACCTACGGGGAAGACCCCTTCCTCACCGCTTCAATCGGCAGCGCTTTTGTCAAGGGCCTGCAGGGCGATGACCCGAAATACCTCAAAGCAGCAGCCTGTGCCAAACATTTTGCCGTCCACAGCGGCCCGGAACCGTCCCGGCATTCCGACAATTTTGCGCCGGAGCCTTTTGACCTCTGGGATACCTACCTGCCCGCCTTCCGCAAACTCACCGTAAATGCCTCGGTGGCCGGGGTCATGTGTGCGTATAACGCCGTCTATGGTCAGCCCTGCTGCGCCAATGACCTGCTGATGACAGATATTCTTCGCAGGCAATGGAACTTCAAGGGCTACGTAACCAGTGACTGCTGGGGAATTGACGATTTTGTGAGTTTTCACAAATCCCACGAAAACAGGTCAATCGCGGCACTTGATGCCCTGATCCACTCGACGGACCTCGAATGTGGAAACTCCGTTTATGCTACCTTGCTGGAATCGGTACAGACCGGAAAAATATCTCCCGCAACGCTGGATACGGCACTTTCCAGGCTGTTTCTGATCCGCTACCGCCTCGGCATGTTCGACCCGCCGGAGCAGGTGCCTTTTGCGGCAATCCCTGAGACGGCCATGGATTTGCCGGAGCATCGCGCCCACGCGCTGGAAATGGCGCGAAAATCGCTGGTGCTCCTGAAAAATGAAAATCAAACCCTGCCGTTGTCCAAAAAACTGAAGAAAATTGCGGTGATCGGCCCCAATGCAGATCATGCAATCGCGCAGCTGGGCAATTATAATGGGATTCCTTCCAGGACGGTTACGGTACTGGAAGGAATCCGGAATACACTAGGCCCGGAGGTGGAAGTGATCTTCGAACCCGCAGTATCCTACACCGGAGATACCCTTTTTGTGCCGCAGCCATTGCCAGGTGCCTTTACCTGGCAGGGCAAACCAGGTTTCCTGGCACAATATTACGATAACCAGGAACTGAAGGGAATGCCTTTCCTGATCCAAAGGGAGGATATGCCCAGCCATTTCTGGCACGAAGGGGCTTTTTTGCACGAGCAGGTGCCGGCATCGCATTTTTCAGCGCGTTTTTCTTCTATTTTGACGGCCAACCGGGATGCTGTCCTGACATTTGAACTCGATGCCGATGAGGGCGCCCGTCTCTGGATCAACGATAAAATAGTCGTGGATGCCTGGCGTGGATCGGGGGTTAATTCCTTCAAATTGAGCGTAAAGCGGGATAGCACATATTCTTTTCGCCTCGAATACCGCCAGGGCGATGGAAGGGGGCACATCCGGTTGTCGGCAGGGGAGTACCGAAAATGTGATTTTGGGAGCTTGGCCCGCCGCTTACAGGATGCCGAGGCAATCATTTTTGTGGGCGGCATTTCCCCGCAGCTCGAGGGCGAGGCCCTTCCGGTCAGTTACCCCGGGTTTTATGGCGGCGACCGGACGAGTATCTTGCTGCCCGCGGTACAGACCAGTCTGCTGAAAACCCTTTATGCCACCGGAAAGCCTGTAATCTTGGTAATGATGAGCGGCAGTGCTTTATCGGTACCCTGGGAGGACCGGCACTTGCCGGCGATTCTGCAGGCCTGGTACGGTGGTCAGGAGGGCGGAACCGCGATCGCCGAAGTAATTTTCGGCGATTACAACCCCGCCGGTCGCCTGCCGGTAACGGTTTATGAAAGCGACAGCGACTTACCTGATTTTAAGGATTATCGGATGGAGGGCAGGACGTACCGCTATTTTAAGGGCAAACCGCTCTATCCTTTTGGCTATGGCCTGAGTTTCAGTACCTTTCGCTATACGGGCCTACGCGTACCCGGGCGGATTAAAGCCGGTCAGCCCCTGATTTGTAGGGTCAAAGTGACCAATACCGGCAGGCAGGCAGGGGAGGAGGTCGCCCAACTCTACCTTTCCTTTCCGGATTGTCCCGGCAAAGCGCCCATTCGGGCCCTGAAGGGCTTTCAGCGCTTTTTGCTTAAAGCGGGGGAAAAAAAGGTGTTGCGCTTCGTCGTTCAACCTTCCCACCTTACCCTGCCCGATGCGTCGGGCAGGTCATATTATCCTTTGGGAAAGGTGCAGATCAGTGTGGGCGGTACTCAGCCGGAGGTGGATCGGATGACTACATCGAATACCCAAGCTAAGGTATTTTTAATTCGCTGAACAATTTTAAAAGATATTCCGTGCTTTTTTCTGACGGGTGAATTTATCTGAATTCTTCTAAAGCCCTTTGTGGTTTTTTTACCACGAAGGATCCTTAGCTCAATGGGAAATATCGGCATTGACAGGACAGAATGCCCATGGTCAAAACTTTTCCTGGCAAATTCATTCAAAAACCTCCAACAGGATACAAAGTAGGCAGGGGTTTTTATCTTTGCACAAGCGCATCACCTGATAAAATAAGACTTGTTGCGATGGTGGCTGCGTGCCCTTTTCTACAATAAACTTAATAAACCGCCGTATTATGCTATTCCGAGCCATACTCCCCGTCTTTTTGTCTATGCTGATTCCGGTGCTGTATGCCCATAGCCAACCCGACCGCTGGCAGCAGCGGGCGGAATACAAAATGGACATTGACTTCGACGTGAACACCCACCG
>JBMOJO010000062.1:0-17383 GCA_049315745.1 Saprospiraceae bacterium
CTCAGAAGAATATTCTGCCGCCGAAGGCGGCAAAAACCTTTTTACACAACCCCGCGTTGCGACGGGAGATTGCGAGCGGAAAAATCGTTTTCTGAAATCCCTGCCGCGGAGGGTCAGTTGTGATAAGCGGCGTTGTGGGCGAGCTCTCCGCCACAGGACGGGCACGTGCCTGGATTGCCCGCACCGCCTGCACAACCTTTTGCACAGGTGTAGTGCCATAGCCCTGCGGCATTTTGAGCGGGCTCCGGCGCCGGTGCCGGCGTTGAAGGCGTTGGTGTGGGCGCAGGGAGCGTCTGCTGGGCAGGCTGGTCATGGAATGCCTGGTTGTGCACATAAGCCGTTCCGCATACGGGGCAGTTGGCCTGGGCGGCCCCTCCGCTACCTGTACAGTTATTAGGGCAAATGTAGTGCGGCACCCCGCCGGTAACGGCTGCAGAAGATGCAGGGAGCATCGGCGAAGCCATGCCGGAAGGGTCGGTGGCTGTATTGCCTGCGCCGGGCAGGGAGTTGGCGGCTTCGTCCCGGACGTTGCGGTCCCGCTTACAGGAGACGACTGCCGTGGCGATGACGAGCAGCGCAAGAAAGAGCGTTTTTTTCATTTTAAGACATTAATTTTTGGATCAATAGGGCCAACAGGCCCATTTTCGCAATAAAATTAACAATCCTTTCCCCGGTTTTTATATTTCGTTCAAAATAATTTAGTTTCACACCGGGAAATTCAACCTATGCGTCAGTATCAAGCTTTGCTGCAGCACATTCTGGATCATGGTACCCGGAAAAGCGACCGTACCGGGACCGGGACGATCAGCGTCTTCGGGTATCAGATGCGTTTTGACCTGGAAGAAGGTTTTCCCTTGGTCACTACCAAGAAACTCCACTTCAAATCCATTTTGCACGAATTACTCTGGTTTATCTCCGGGGATACAAATATCGCCTACCTCGTGCGCAATGGGGTAAACATCTGGAATGAATGGCCTTTCCAGCACTGGTTGGCGCGCAACGGGCTCGAAGGCGCCTGCCCGAAATACAGCGCCGGATGGAAAGCCCGCTTGCAGGAATTCATGGAGCGTATCCGCCATGATGATGCTTTCGCAAGCGCATGGGGCGATCTCGGCCCGGTTTATGGCCATCAATGGCGCAATTTCAACGGTGTGGACCAACTGGCCGGGCTGCTCGACGATATCCGGGCCAACCCGGATTCGCGGCGGCTCGTGGTCACGGCCTGGAACCCCGCGGATATTCCTTCCATGGTCGTGGCCGGGCTTCCGCCCTGCCATGCCCTCTTCCAATTTTATGTGGCAAATGGCAGGCTCTCCTGCCAACTGTACCAACGCTCTGCAGATGTGTTTCTCGGCGTCCCGTTCAATATTGCATCTTATGCCCTGCTCACCATGATGGTCGCACAGTCTTGCGGCTTGCGCCCCGGAGAATTTATCCACACTTTTGGCGACGCCCACCTGTACCTCAACCACCTCGAGCAGGCAAGGGTACAGCTCGAGCGGTCCCCCAGGCCGCTGCCAACGCTGTCCCTTAATCCCGCCGTCCATAACCTTTTTGATTTTACCTTTGAAGATATACATTTATATGGTTATGACCCCTGGCCACATATCCCGGCACAAGTCTCTGTTTAGAATCTATCTAAATAGTCTTTCTTGTCTGATTAGTGGGTTAAAAGTTTGAACGCGGTTTTATATTTGCGCTGACAAAAAAATGACACGGCTGTACACGCCCTTTTCGCGTGGAATTAAACAAAACGTTTCATAAAATGAGATATTACGCTCTGAGAAATTCCCTGCTTTTTCTGTGCTTTATGCTTTGGGGTACGCTCCAGCTCCATGCGCAGGATGGAGCCGCTGCTCCCGACATCGAGGCAGGCAAGACGTTGTTCAAAAACAACTGTGCCTCCTGCCACAATAAAAATATGAAAGACAAGCTCACCGGGCCCGCTTTGGGGGGCACCGACGAGCGCTGGGCCGCTTACCCCAGGGAAGACTTGTACTCCTGGATCCGGAACTCCCAGGCCATGATCTCCGCAGGCCATCCGCGTGCCGTGGAATTGTGGAACCAGTGGAAGCCGACAATCATGACGAATTTTAACCTCAGCGATAAGGAAATCGAAGATGTACTCGCCTATATCCAGTGTACTTACGACGGCAGCTGCGGCCCTGTAGTGGCCGCGCCAACCGGAGCTTCCGGGGCTGTTGTCGAAAAAAAGGACAATACCCTGCTCTATGGTATTATCGCCCTCGCGCTGGGTTTGCTGGCAATCATCCTGGCACGTATCCTGTCCAACCTGAACTATATGCTCATGGTCAGGGAGGAAGGGGCCGCCGCACCGCGCCGCAAAACCCTCGTAGAAATCCTGACCAGCAAGGGGGTAATCGCATTCGTGATCTTCTCTGTAGTGGTCCTGGGGGGATATACCACGGTCAATAACGCAATCTCCATGGGCCGCCAGCAGGACTACGCGCCGGAGCAGCCGATCAAATTCTCCCATGCGACACACGCCGGCCTCCACAAAATTGATTGCCAGTATTGCCATGACAGCGCCCGCAAATCCAAGCACTCCTCCATTCCGGGCGCAAACACCTGTATGAATTGCCACCGGGCAATCAAAGTGGGCTCTACCTACGGCACTGCCGAGCTCACGAAAATCTTTGCTTCCATCGGTTATGACCCGAGTACAGATAAATATATCCCCGACTACGAACAACTCAGCGATAAGGAAATTGAGCGCATTTACAAAAAATGGATCTCCGATGTCTATATCACTGAAAAAGGGGGCCTCGATAATCGGGGGGAACAAGAAATTAACCAACAGTGGGAGGGAATCGTCGCCGCACTCACAGATAAAAAGGGCAGGGACAATAAAATCCAGGGTCCTGTCGAATGGGTGCGTATCCATAACCTGCCGGACCACGCCTACTTCAACCATGCCCAGCATGTCGCCGTCGGCAAGGTCGAGTGCCAGACCTGCCATGGGCCGGTAGAACAGATGGAGCTTGTCCACCAGTATTCCCCGCTTTCAATGGGCTGGTGTATCAACTGTCACCGCCAGACTGCGGTCAAGTTTACTGAAAATGAATACTATCAATCTTATGCGAAATTCCACAAGGAAATCGCAAACGGTAAGCGGGAAAAAGTGACCGTGGAAGAAATTGGCGGCCTCGAATGCCAGAAGTGTCATTATTGACATCCGCTGGCCTTTGAGCCGTTATTTGCAATTATTCGTCCCTAATGCTGAAATTCTAACCATGAAGGATCAAAATAAACAGTTCTGGACGGGCGTGGAAACGCTGACTAACGACCCTGTCCTCGTCGAACTCGCCCAACAGGAATTCTCCGGCAATCTCGCAGAAACCCTTAGCCAGGAACCTGCGATGAACCTCAACGCAAACCGCCGGGACTTCCTGAAGTATCTGGGCTTCGGCCTCGGTGCGGCAACAGTGGCCGCAGGCTGTGAAATTCCGGTGCGCAAGGCTATACCCTATGTGGTCAAGCCAGATGAAATCGTGCCGGGCGTGGCGACCTACTACGCTTCTTCTTTCGCCCTGGGCGGCGACTACTGCCCGGTACTCGTCAAAACCCGGGAAGGCCGGCCAATCAAAATAGAAGGCAATGCGCTCTCCTCGCTCACTAAAGGGGGCACAAGCGCGCGTGCACAGGCCTCCGTCCTGAGCCTCTACGATACCAGCCGCTTTAACGGCCCTTACCGGGCGGCAGATGGCAAGGCTGACCAGCCGAGGCGCAGGGGCTCCAAAGGCCCGGGTTGGGAGGCGATCGACCGGGAAATCATGGCAAAGCTCACACCCGACAGCCGGGTGCGCATCCTGGCCAATACCCTGCTCAGCCCGACAGCAAAACGGGCGATCGAGGATTTTAAGGCTGCTTTCCCAAATACGGAGCTGGTTATGTACGATCCGGTCTCCAGCTCGGCTATCCTGGAAGCAAACGAAAAATGCTTCGGCGATGCCGTCGTCCCGGCGTATGCCTTCGATAAGGCAATGGTTATCGTAAGTTTCGATGCGGATTTCCTCGGCACCTGGATCTCTCCCATAGAATACGCGGCACAATATGTGAAAAACCGCACCATACAGGACGTCAAGCAGGTGAAAATGTCCCACCATGTTCAGGTCGAAAGCCACATGAGCCTCACGGGCTCAAATGCGGATAACCGTATCCTGGTGAAGCCTTCCGAAATGGGGGCGGCTATTGTTGCGCTTTATAATGAGCTGGCGGCCAAAACCGGCGCTGCCAAAGTATCGGGTCCTTCCCTGCCCGCCGGGCAAGCGGCCAAAATCAAAAAACTGGCTGCAAGATTGCTCCAGCATACCGGCCAGTCGCTGGTGGTCTCCGGTTCCAACAATACCGGCGAACAAATACTGGTAAACGCCATCAATGCGATGCTGGGCAGCTACGGAAATACCATTGACTTTGCCAATCCTTCCCTGCAACGCCAGGGCAGGGACAGCCAGGTACAGGCCCTTGTCGCCGATATGAAAAAGGGTATGGTGGATGCGCTCTTCGTATGGGAAGGCGCCAACCCCTCCTGGGACCTCCCGAACTCGAAGGACTTTAACGAGGGGATGAAAAAGGTGAAACTCAAAGTTTCCTTCTCTGGGATGCCCAATGAGACCGCCCTGCACTGCGATTATCTCGCGCCAACCCACCACTGGCTGGAAAGCTGGGGCGACGCGGAGCCAAAAAGCGGCCATTACAGCCTCCTCCAACCAACCATCGCCCCGTTGTTCGATACCCGGCAGGCAGAAATTTCCTTGCTGACCTGGTCGTCCAGCCCGAAACTGGACAAAACTTCCGACCAGCCCATGTACGCTTACCTGCAGGCACACTGGCAGGAAGTGATTTTCCCCAAACAATCCAAATTCGCTACCTTCCAGGCTTTCTGGGGCAGCGCCCTGCACGATGGGGTAGTGGAGTTTCCCAACGCTGAAAAGCCGGCCGTCGCCTTCGCCGGCGATGTTGCACAGGCTGCTGCCGCCGTGCGTAAGCCGTCAAATAGCGGGCTGGAAATCAGCTTTTTCGAGACCGTCAATATGGGCGCGGGGCAATATGCCAATAACCCCTGGCTCCAGGAAATGCCAGACCCGATCGCCCGCACTGTATGGGGCAACTACCTCGCGATACCGGTAAGCTGGGACGGGGGCAATAAGTTCCAGGCCTTCAAAAACCTGAACGCACGGGAAGCTTATGGCCATGCAGACCTCGTCGGGGTGACCGTCAACGGCATCAAACAAACCGTCACTGCCGTCCGACAGTTCGGCCAGCCCCAGGGTACCGTTGCCCTCGCATTGGGCTATGGCCGCGAAGTGGCCGGGGCAAGCGGAAAAGCGCTGGGCTCGGCAGTGGGCGTGAATGCTTTCCCCTGGTGCTTCATCGACGAATATGGCAATACACAATACTACGCGGCATCGGTAGATGTCTCCGATCGCGTCGCAGAAGAAGACTGGTTCGCTTGTGTCCAATACCACCATTCCATGGGGGTAACGGGTACCGATCCCAAAACCGGCGAAACGATCAACGTGGACGAAAAAACTGCGATGACCCTGGGGTCGGGCTATCAGGGCGGTATCGTCAACCGCTCGATCATCTACCAGGGAAAGGCGGCAGAACTGCCGGAACTGGTCGAGCATATCAAAGAACGCCGTACCGAGGCCGAAAAGCTGAACGATAACACCCTCTATCCTTTCGATGAGTATGTAGATAATGTCTATAGCCAGGGCCATTGGTGGGCAATGCACGTTGACCTCAATGCCTGTATCGGCTGCGGCGCCTGCCAGGTGGCCTGTGTCGCCGAAAACAACGTACCCGTTGTCGGGAAACACGAAGTGGCCAGGCACCATGAAATGACCTGGCTGCGCATTGACCGCTACTTCTACGGCGATTATGAGAATCCAAATGTAGTCTATCAGCCGATGATGTGCCAGCATTGCGACAACGCACCCTGTGAAAACGTGTGCCCGGTTGCCGCAACGCCCCACAGCTCGGAAGGACTCAACCAAATGACCTACAACCGCTGTATCGGCACCCGCTACTGTGCAAACAACTGCCCCTACAAGGTGCGCAGGTTCAACTGGCTCGACTATACCACCGCTGACCTCTTCGCTGTCAACGAAAACGAAGTGAACGGAGAAGACCTCCCCTATATGGCCGATAACCTCGTCCGGATGGTCCTCAACCCGGATGTTACGGTGCGTTCCAGGGGGGTCATCGAAAAGTGCAGCTTCTGCGTACAGCGTATCCAGGAGGGCAAGCTCACCGCGCGGCGCGAAGGCCGTAAACTGGTGGAAACGGATGTCAAAACGGCCTGCCAGACGGCCTGTCCTACCGGTGCTATCGTTTTCGGCGATCGCAACGATAAGTCCAATATCCTTTCCAAGCGGCTGGAAAATCCGCTGAACTATATTGTGCTGGAGGAAATCAACGTCCGCTCCTCCGTGAATTATCAGGCAAGAGTAAATAACCGCGACGAGGCCCTCGACGCTTAATTCTGAAAATAACTAGCTTATGAGCGCAGCTGTTTCTGCCATCCGGGAACCCCTCATTACGGGTAACAAGAGCTACCACGAAATTACCGAGGATATCTGCTCGCCTACGGAGCGTACCCCAAGTACCGCATGGGTAGTCGCTTTCATTATTGCAGTTTCCGCATTGGCTTTCTATGTCTTTTGCGTGACCTGGACGATCTGGGTGGGTATTGGTTCCTGGAACCTCAACCGCACGATCAACTGGGGCTGGGATATCACCAACTTTGTCTGGTGGGTCGGTATTGGCCATGCCGGCACGCTGATTTCCGCTATCCTGCTGTTGTTCCGGCAGAAATGGCGGACAGGCGTCAACCGCGCGGCTGAAGCCATGACGATTTTTGCGGTCATGTGCGCCGGCCAGTTCCCGCTGATCCACATGGGGCGGCTTTGGTTGGGTTTCTTTATTTTCCCTTACCCCAATACCCGTGGCCCGCTTTGGGTCAACTTTAATTCGCCCCTGCTTTGGGACGTTTTTGCGATTTCAACCTATTTCACGGTATCGCTTTTGTTCTGGTACACCGGCCTGGTGCCCGATCTGGCTACCGTTCGCGACCGGGCCAAGGGGCTGCGCCGCAAAATGTACGGTTGGGCTTCCTTCGGCTGGACCGGCTCGGCGAAACACTGGCAGCGCTTTGAAAGCCTTTCGCTCGTCCTCGCAGGCCTCGCAACGCCGCTCGTTCTTTCGGTGCATACTATCGTATCCTTTGACTTCGCCACGTCGGTGATCCCTGGCTGGCATACGACGATATTCCCGCCCTATTTCGTTGCCGGGGCAATTTTCTCAGGCTTTGCTATGGTACAGACGCTGATGGTCATCACGCGCAAGGTGCTGAAGCTGGAGGATTATATCACCCTGGAGCATATTGACAGCATGAACAAGGTGATCCTGGTCACCGGGACGATCGTCGGGGTTGCATATCTTACAGAGTTGTTTATTGCGTGGTACTCCGGGTATGTCTATGAGCAGTTTGCGTTCTACAACCGCGTCATGGGCCCTTACTTCTGGTCTTATATCGGGATGATGGGCTGTAATGTGATCTCCCCGCAGTTGTTCTGGAGCCGTAAGTTGCGCAGGAACCTGTTTGTGACCTTCTTCATGTCTATATTCGTAAATATCGGCATGTGGTTTGAGCGCTTCGTGATCATTGCTTCTACACTGGCCCGCGATTACCTGCCTTCGAGCTGGAGTTATTACTCGGCTTCCTGGGTCGAAGTAGGTATTTTCATCGGCACCCTGGGCTTGTTCTCGACCTGCTATCTGCTTTTCACCCGGCTTGCACCGGTCGTGGCAGTAGCAGAAGTAAAGAGTATCCTGAAAACTTCCGGCGATCAGTACTGCGGCCCGGAAGTGGCCGCGAAGCATGCCTCCGAAGAGGCCCATGCGCACGGCGGGCATTGATGAGCTCGCCGTGCCCGGCAGCAGAAACTGCCCGATGTTTTGCAGGAAAATCAAGTTGCTACCCGGTTTTTTGTGCGAATACCGGATGTAGGCCAAACAAATACGGAATCGAAATTCAGCAGGATGAAAACAGAAAATAGTAAGAAAAAAGTCCTCTATGGTTTGTATGATGATGAGACCGTGCTGTTGAAGGCCGTCCATCATGCAAAGCACGAAGAAATGGACATCATGGACGTATTCACGCCCTTTCCTGTGCACGGCCTGGACGAGGCGCTGCACTTGAGCGAGAGCCGGCTGCACGTTGCGGGTTTCGTCTATGGGGCAATCGGGGCCTTGACGGGTTTCCTGGCGATGACCTGGATTTTCACCCGGGACTGGCCCATCATTTTCGGGGGTAAGCCTTATTGGTCTGTGCCGGCATTTATCCCCATCACTTTCGAATTGACGGTATTGTTCGCCTCCGTGGGAATGGTCGTTACCTTTTTCACGGTCTGCGGTATGGGTCCCGGGGTTTCCAACCCTACACTCGACGACCGTATCACCGATGATAAATTCTGCATCGCTTTCGATGTTACCAATGCCGAAGCAGATGAGGTGAACCGGTTGGCGGATTTTTTTGCGAAAAGCGGGGCGTCGGAGGTTAACTCCAAGTCCATTTAATTGTCATTGAAAACGATAGCGATGAAACATCCCATCAAGCACGTGCTGATCGCCCTGGTCACTGCTGCGGTTATTTACTCCTGCTCTCCTTCACGGGGCGAGCGCACCGGGCGGGAATACATGCCGGATATGGCGCATTCGATTGCCTATGAAGTACAGTCTTATTCAGGGTACCGTTTCAATACCTGGGACAGTGCCTCTACCTTTGTCCGTAAAGACCTTTCTATGCCCCGTCTGCCCGTGGCCGGGACGATCCCCCGCGGATATGCAGGGGTGTTTTATGCCGGGGAAGAAGGATACGATGCCACACTGGCCATGTTGCACGGCAAGCATTCCCTGAATGCGATTTCTGTGCCGGTGAATGCGCATGTGCCATATTATTACCAGGATACTGAAGAGGAGCGCCTCCGCGCTGCACAGGAAATCCGCAATAACCCGTTTCCGATCACGGCCAAAGGGTTGGCCACGGGAAAGGAACTTTACGATATCAACTGTGCGATCTGTCATGGGGAAAAAGGAGACGGTGCGGGTTATCTGGTGCGCGATCCGGACCCGGCAAAGGGCGACCCCGGGGGCAAGTACCCCGCTGCCCCGGCCAATTTTCTGCTCGACACGTTCCTGGTATCGAGCAACGGCCGCTT
Organism: Saprospiraceae bacterium; assembly: GCA_049315745.1. GTDB lineage: Bacteria > Bacteroidota > Bacteroidia > Chitinophagales > Saprospiraceae > JADJPL01. The sequence goes on from JBMOJO010000062.1 coordinate 9,246, forward strand.
TTACCATTCGATTATGTATGGGAAAAACGTAATGGGGGGATATAGCGATAAACTTAGTTTCGAGGAGCGGTGGCAGGTTATCCATTATATCCGCGCGCTCCAGGCCGGCAGTAAAAGCCTGAAATACGACGAGACGGCCAACGAGCTCAACCCGGCGTTCGGCAAGCCGGGCAAGCCCGCCGCACTAGCTGCTCAGGCTACAGATACAGCCCCTGCACCAGATGCTGCCACACAAAAACGTTGAGTTTTCCGGGTAATCCGGTCTAAAATTTAAAAGCGAAAACGAGATGAACGAATTTATATTCCAATCCAGGCAAAAGACCGTCCTTTTCGGATTTATGGCCCTTGGCCTGCTGTGTATGGTCCTGACCTTCATCGGCGATGATGCTTTGCATACGCGTTTCTGGACTAACTATTTGCATAATACGATCTTTTTTACGGGCATAGCTTTTATTTCGTTGTTCATCCTGACCGCGTTCACAACGGCCTGGGCAGGTTGGTATGTCGGGATGAAAAGGATATGGGAGTCTTACAGCCTATTCCTGATCGTCGGCCTGATCTTGATGCTGCCCGTTATCGCAGGGCTTTGGGGCCATTTCCATCACCTCTACCACTGGGCAGACGAAGGCGAGGTGGCAAAGGATACAGTGCTCAAGGGGAAGTCCTCTTTCCTCAATAAAGGTTGGTACACCTTCGGCACTTTCGCAATTATCGGTACCTGGGTGTTCTTCGCCGGCAAGCTTCGCAGCCTCTCTATCCGGGAAGATCATGCCGGCAAAGGGCTGGGGGATAATTTCTCCCACCATCGTTCGATACGCTTCTGGTCGGCCGTATTCCTGCCGATCGCAGGTTTCTCCAGCGCAGCGGTAATTTGGCAGTGGCTGATGTCACTGGATGCACACTGGTACAGCACCCTTTTTGCCTGGTACACCGGTGCGAGTTGGTTCATCTCCGCAATGGCGCTGACGATCCTTACCCTGATTTATCTGAAAGGCCAGGGCTACTTTCCCAATATCACCTCCAACCATTTCCATGACCTGGGCAAATTCCTTTTTGCCATAAGCGTTTTCTGGACCTACCTTTGGTTCTCCCAGTTTATGCTGATCTGGTACGGCAACATAGGGGAGGAAACGGTGTATTTCTATGAACGCCAGGAGAACTATCCCGTACTGTTCTATGGCAACTTTATCCTCAACTTCCTGGTGCCGTTTTTCGTCCTGATGCGCAATGATTCAAAAAGAAAAACAGGGATTATTGCCACCGCTGCGATCGTGACTTTTTTCGGCCATTGGGTGGACTTCTTCCTGATGATCAAGCCGGGGGCACGGCATACCGCGATGGAAGCCCTCGCCCACAGTCATGCCGCAGAAGGCCATGCCGCAGAAGGCGCCCATCACGCGCTGGGTTTCGCAGCGGGGTTCTCTATACCCGGTCTGCTCGAAATTGGCACGATGCTGGGTTTCCTCGCCTTGTTCCTGTATTTTGTCTTGCTCCAACTCGGGAAGGCGGCTTTAGTACCTAAAAACGATCCTTATATGGTCGAGAGCACCCACCACAGCGTGTGGCCTTATGTAGAATAATTCTAAACAAATGACAAGGGCGAAACTTTGTAGTTCGCTGCTGTTATAAGCATTAGTTTCGATAACCGAAAGGTTTAATCACAACAGAAAATCAAAATCAAATCTTATGACCGGGCTTCTCGTCATTTTGAGTATCATCCTGATCGCAATCATTGCCGTTCAGATCGGCAAGGTCTCCGAGCTTGCGGCCAAAATCCGCGGGGAGGAAGAAATGCAGGAAATCGTAAACCGGCGGCAGTCGGTGTATATGGTGTTGTTTATGGTGGTGTTTTTAGTGGGCTGCGCGGTGTCGGGGGTTTATTACAAGAATTATTATATGGGCTTTGGGCCGTGGCAGCCGGCCTCGGCACATGGCAAGGTGCTGGACGATATGTTCAAGGTCACCCTTTTCTTTACAGGCATTGTATTTGTGATCACCCAGATCCTGTTGTTTTGGTTTGCGTTCAGGTACCGTGCAAAGAAAGGGGCGAAAGCGCTTTTTCTGCCCCATAATGATAAGCTCGAGGTTTTCTGGACGATCATCCCTGCCGTGGTAATGACCTTTTTGGTAGTCGGTGGGCTCGATGCCTGGAACGAGGTGATGGCGGATGTGAAGGACGGCGAAGATTACATCGAAATCGAGGCCACCGGCTTTCAGTTTGGGTGGAACCTCCGCTACCCTGGCCCCGACGGCCAGCTTGGCGCAAAGAATTTCCGTCTGATCAATGGTTCCAACCCATTGGGCCAGGACTGGAAAGACGAAAAGAACCTCGACGATTTTCATCCGGGGGAAATCGTTTTGCCCAAGGGCACAAAAGTGCGCGTGCGGATCACTTCGCAGGATGTATTGCATAATTTTTATCTTCCCCACTTCCGGGTAAAAATGGATGCGGTGCCCGGGATGCCGACTTATTTTATTTTCACGCCTACGAAGACAACGGAGGAATTCCGGGAGGAGCTGCGCAATTATCCGGAGTTCAACGTTCCCGCCGATCCAAAAGATCCGGCGAGCAAGATGCTTTGGGAAGTATTTGACTTTGAGCTGGCCTGTGCAGAGCTCTGCGGCCGTAGCCACTTCAGTATGCGCCGCTTAGTGCGTATCGTCGAGCCTGAAGAGTACGATGTCTGGGCGGCGCAGCAGCCCTCGTATTATTTCGGCAATGTGCGGGGCAAGGCAGATGATCCCTGGAAAGACCGTATTTTCGAAGGCGAGCAACAGCCATCGGATACCACGCAGGTACAACAATAACGGATTCGTTGCAATGAATTGGTGCAACAAATCCGCGATGAACCATAATTTCATAAATTTCCGCTTGACAACCATAAAACTTAAGGCCAATGGCTAATGTAGCGACTCCTCCAAACACCTCGCGCGAGGATCAACTGATCGAACAACTGGGCTTCGACGATCATTTCCACGCGCATCACCATGGGGACAAGTACCAGTCCAATTTCATTACCAAATACGTCTTCAGCCAGGATCACAAGATCATTGCCAAGCAATTCCTGATTACCGGGATGTTCTGGGCGCTTATCGGTGCGGCAATGTCTATCGTGTTTCGCCTCCAGCTGGGTTTTCCCGAAGAGAGCCTTACCTGGCTCAAGCCTGTGCTGGGCAAATGGATTGTCGTCAACCCGGAAACGGGCATCGGCTCCCTGTCCCAGGATTTTTATTATGCGTTGGTGACGATGCACGGTACGATCATTGTATTCTTCGTGCTGACTGCAGGCCTTAGCGGTACCTTCAGCAACTTTCTCATTCCTTTGCAGGTAGGTTCGCGGGATATGGCTTCGCCATTGCTGAACATGATGTCTTACTGGTTCTTCTTCCTGGCCAGTGTAGTGATGTTCGCGTCCTTGTTCCTCAGTACCGGTCCGTTTTCAGGGGGATGGACGGCCTACCCTCCGCTGAGTGCGCTTCCACAGGCTTCGAGTGGTTCAGGGGCGGGCATGACGCTCTGGATCGTCAGTCTGGTGCTTTTTGTCGTGTCGGTGCTACTGGGCGGTGTGAATTATATCACGACAGTGCTCAACCTGCGTACGAAGGGTATGAATATGTGGCGCATGCCGCTCACCATCTGGGCATTTTTCATCACGGCCATCATTGGCCTGTTGTCCTTCCCGGTGTTGGCATCCGCTTTTTTCCTTGTGACCTTCGACCGTAGCTTGGGGACGAGCTTCTTCCTGAGCGAGATTTTCATTGGGGGCAAGGCCCTCGACCACGTCGGCGGCAGTCCTGTATTGTACCAGCACTTGTTCTGGTTCCTTGGCCACCCGGAAGTATATATCATTATCCTTCCTGCGATGGGTATCGTCTCGGAGGTTCTTTCAGTACATGCCCGCAAGCCGGTGTTTGGGTATAAGGCCATGGTATATTCGATGCTCGCCATCGCCTTCCTTTCTTTCATCGTATGGGCGCACCACATGTTCATGTCGGGCGTAAACCCATTCATCTCGAATTTCTTTGTCATCTTCACGTTGATTATCGCTGTACCTTCTGCGGTTAAGGTTTTCAACTGGATTGCGACATTATATGGGGGCAACGTCCGCTTTACAGCTGCCAGCCTGTTTGCGATAGGCTTTGTCTCCATGTTTATTTCGGGGGGCCTCACAGGTATATTCCTGGGCAACTCTGCGATTGATATCCAGTTGCACGATACGTATTTCGTGGTGGCACACTTCCATATCGTCATGGGGATTGCGGCATTCTTCGGTATGTTTGCAGGAATTTACCACTGGTTTCCGAAGATGTACGGTCGTTTCATGAACGAAACCCTGGGGCGTGTGCATTTTTGGGGTACGATTATCGGCGCTTATCTGATCTTCTGGCCGATGCACTACACCGGTATGGCAGGGGTTCCCCGGCGGTATTATCGCTTCGATACTTTCCAGGCGTTCTCTCATTTCGACGAGTTAAACAAATTCATCACGATTGCGGCGATCATTACTTTTGCTTTCCAAATCCTGTTTGTCATTAACTTTTTTTACAGTATCTGGAAAGGAAAGAAGGTGACGCAGTCGAACCCATGGGGGGCAAACACGATTGAATGGACGACGCCGATCAACCCTGGCCATGGAAACTGGCCGGGCAAGATCCCTGCCGTTCAGCGCTGGGCGTACGATTATGGCAAGGATGGCCGGGAGTATATTCCTCAAATCGAGCCGCTCGCAAAAGGGGAAGCCGACGAGGGCGCCCACTAAGCGGGGAAAACCGGGGGGCCTGGGGCATCGGTGCGCTCCCGCAGATTCGTGTATTTAATAAAACTATTGCGCGCAAGCGTCTAATTATGAACAGGAACAAGCGCGAGGGGTCCGAAAAAGCAGTGGTGGGCGAAGTGACCGTAACGAACGGTCTTTTCGACTTCCTCCGGGATTTCAAAATGCTGGTAAAGTTCCGGCTCTCCCTGACGGTGGTATTCTCCTCTGCTATGGGTTTTTTGATCGCCGGCAGTGGCAGGTGGGACTGGTTCTCACTGTTCATGCTGATCGTCGGTGGTTTCCTGGTTACCGGGGCGGCGAATATTCTGAACCAGGTCCTCGAGAAGGACTTTGACCGTCTGATGGAGCGCACGAAAGAGCGCCCTCTGGCTGCAGGCCGTATGCGTATTTCGGAAGCCGTGCTGCTGGCCGGCATTATGGCGCTGTTCGGGGTTACGATGCTTGCATGGTTCAACCCGTGGACAGCTTTTCTGGGGATGGTTGCCCTGATGATGTACGCTTTTGTGTACACTCCGCTGAAGCGTATCGGCCCGATAGCTGTTTTTGTGGGGGCCATCCCTGGTGCGCTGCCTACGCTGATCGGGGCTGCCGCAGCAGAGGGTTTCATATCGTCCCTTGGCGCATCGCTGTTTGCGATACAGTTTTTTTGGCAGTTTCCGCATTTCTGGTCAATCGCCTGGCTTGGGCATGATGACTATGTCCGTGCCGGGTACCGTCTTTTGCCGGATGGTGCCGGGGAACGACGGAATACGACGGGCTTTTATGCTTTCTTGTATGCGCTACCCTTATTTCCCCTCGCTGCGGCACCTTGGCTCTCCGGGGCGACAGGCTGGGTTTCTGCTGCAGTGGCGGCAGTACTGAGTATGGGTTATGCCTGGCTGGGTTGGGGCCTTTACCGGCGCAATGACCGCAAGGCAGCGCTACAACTGATGTTTTATTCATTTATGTATATCCCGGTGGCGCTGGTCGCCTTTTACCTGGACAAAATATAGCACACATGGAATTGGCGGCAGAAAGGTTTTATAGCCGGAGCGGTATTCATCCGAAAAAATTTGCGCTCCTCCTCGCCTGTGCAAGTATGGTGATGATGTTTGCAGGGCTGACGAGCGCCTATCTGGTGCGCCAGGCCGCCGGCAACTGGCTGGAGTTTCAGCTGCCCGTCATTTTTGCGGTCAGTACCGGGGTTATCCTCATGAGCAGTATTCTTCTGCACACTTCGTACCGCAGTTTCTGCAACGGGGCCGCAGGAAGTTACCGCTGGATGCTGGCCGCTGCTACTTTGCTGGGGGTCACTTTTTTGGTCCTGCAGTACCAGGGGTGGCTGGCATTGGAGCGGATCGGGATAGCGCTTTCGACCAATCCCTCCGGCTCTTTTGTCTATGCGATTTCGGGCATACACGCAGCGCACGTCCTCGGGGGTATTGCCGCCTTGCTGGTCGCTGTGCTGCACGCGTTCAGTTTGCCTTATAAGGTTACGCAACAGCGTAAACTGCGTTTCGAACTGACGCTCATTTACTGGCATTTTGTTGATTTACTCTGGGTTTATCTGTTTGTATTCTTGCTGATGCAACGGTAGGCCCGCAAATAGCGTTATTAGCCGAACTGAAAAAATTTATATGCTGATGGCTAACACAGATACTGCTTTGGATCCGCATGTCGAATCGCATGCGCACGAACCCGTCGAAGACTGGTCAGGGGGAAAGGAACCCTTTGGGGTGAGCTATGGAAAACTTATGATGTGGTATTTCCTGCTCTCGGATGCGTTCACTTTCGCCGGCTTTTTGATCGCCTATGGTGCGCTGCGCTTTAGTAGCCCGACCTGGCCGGTCCCGGATTTTGTTTTTCAAACCGCCCCTTTCGGAATACATGGCGCCCCGCTGGTATTCGTAACGATAATGTCTTTTCTTCTGATCATCAGCTCTGTAACAATGGTGCGCGGTGTGCAGGAGGGGCATAGGGAGAATAAGGGCGGAGCGCTTTTCTGGGTATTACTGACCGCTATCGGCGGCTTGGGGTTCCTGGGCTGCCAGGCATGGGAATGGACAAACCTGATTTCTACAGAGCACATGTCCGTAACCCGGAACCCCTTCGGCACGCATACCGCAGGGGGTGTTTACCTGAATCCTGACGGCAGCGAATCCGGCGAGACGTTCAAGGCCGGAGCGAGCTATCTGATTCACAAGTTCGACCCATCCCATGCAGACGAAAGCCATTCCGGTGAATCACACGCCAACTATACGTCCGGTGATCATCCGGGATACCTGATGGATGCTCAGGGATTCATCCACCGGAAATTTAAGCTGACGGAAGGGCCGCAGGCCGGTCAGGTCAAAATGGAGGAATTTGGCCCGAAGGCTTTCGGCGCGCTGTTCTTTTTCATCACTGGGTTCCACGGCTTCCACGTATTTACGGGGGTACTGATTCTCCTGATTGTTGCTGTGAATATCGCCAGCGGCCTGTATGTGGAACGGCAAAATGGCTATGAGATGGTGGAAAAGGTGGGACTTTACTGGCACTTTGTGGACTTGGTGTGGGTATTTGTCTTCCTGGTGTTTTATCTGCTTTAGCCCACGGGCTGGTGATGTGGTGCCGTTGGGGTATGTGACCATAGCGACCCATATCCTGGAAATATGTGCTGCCCATGTTTCAACAGCAGAACAAATCGTTGTCGAAAACTAAAAAATGGAATAAAGTCATGTCAGGACATCTTTCTTATGAAGAGAGTAAAAAACGGGTACTCTACGGCCTGTACCTGCTCGCTATCGTCACGGTAATCGAGGTGTTTATATCCCTGCTGGCCAAGGGCCATCTGATCAAAGGGCTCGAGGATTTCAAATGGATATTGTACCTCAGCGGACTGGTTATCGCTGGTTTGTCGGCGTACAAGGCGTATTTTATTGTATATGAGTTCATGCACATGCGCTATGAGGTAAAGGGCCTCGCCCTGAGCGTTCTGCTGCCGACAATGCTCCTGATATGGGCACTCGTAGCATTCTTTCAGGAAGGGGATTCCTGGAAAAACCGCCGCGAGTTTGTGAAAAAGAAAAATGAGGCCCCTGCAAAGCAGGAGGGTATGTCGAAAGAAGCGGCTACATTACCTGCCGATCGGCTCTAAACTTCCGTCTGCCAAAGGGTGCGGCAAGGGTAAACCTCATGTGCCCAGCGGCTGTCGCATAATGGATGCGTCGCCTCCGGCGGCGAAATTTTATATTGAAACGGTGCTTGATTCAGTATCTATTCAGCAGGTCATTGCCCCGAGAAATAATGTTTAGGGTTGTGTAAAAGGTTTTTTATGGCGCTTCGCGCCAAATTATATTTGGATGGAGACATCTTTTTCCTGATTTTGCTTCGCAAAATCAG
>JBMOJO010000314.1:0-3902 GCA_049315745.1 Saprospiraceae bacterium
CAGGATATCCAAATCGTGAAAACTGGGTTATGAAGTATTCAACCCTGTGCATCCTTTCGATGAAAGCAGGATGCCAGCCTGGCAGTTGCCCATAGCAGGAAGAAGGCGAGTGCATTACAAAGACGGTCGAAAAGGGATTGTCGCTGCAAGTGAATATGCTGATCAATATGTTCGCAGCGCATTTCGAGGATTTTTTCCAGTTCTCCGGCTACCTGCTGCCCAAAATCTGCATCTGCGATATCGAGGTTGAGTTCGAGGCTGGTAAAGGCGCTCAGGTAGTTAAGGTTGTACGAGCCTACCGAAACCCAGCAGTTGTCTGCCACGAAAATCTTAGCATGTAAGACCCCCTCTTTAAACTCATAGACCTCCATACCCTCCCGGAGTAGCCAGTCGTACAAAAAACGCGTGGCGCGCAGTGCCAATCCGACATCCGAGTATTTACCCAGGAGCAGGCGGACGCGCACCCCCCTGCGAGCGGCCCTCCGCAGTTCGAAGAGCATCCATGCCGTCGGTACGAAATAAGCAGCCCCGATGATGAGGTCTTGCCGGGCGTGCCGGATAGCGTAGCGCAGCCGGGTGGAAATTTCCTGCTGGCCCCGCAGCCAGTCGTTCGCGCTCAGGCGGGCCAGCACCCCATTTGAGCCGGCCTGAAGATGTCGAAGTCGTGCCCAGCGCCTGCGCGCCCAAATTTGCGCACAGCGCTGCTGCGCATGTAGCGCTAACGGACCACGCAAGTACACGGCAAAATCGAGCCATGCCGGCTGCCCCTGGACTTCGTTATAGCGATCGGCAAAATTGATCCCACCGATTAGCAGTTCCTGCCCATCCGCCACGACGATTTTATGGTGCAGGCGGCGGCCAATGCTCAGGTTTTTTGAAAACAGGCGGCCAAAAAAACGAAATTCAATCCCCGCCTGCCGGATTTCCGCTACCCACTGCCCGCCGAGATCCATAGAGCCATAAGCATCCAGCAGGAGGCTGACGCGGACACCCCGCTCTGCAGCCTCTCTCAACAGCCCCAAGACCCACCTGCCTGTTTCATCGGGGTTGAGGATATAGACCTGTACCCAGAGCGTCTGTTGCGCACGCTGGATACAAGCTTCCAGGGCGTCGAAGAAAGACTTGCCGCTGTACAGCAGTTCCACTGAGTTCCCTCCAGTGTATTGCGCTGGATGTATCCACTTGGGCAGCAAAGATTTTTTGCTAAAAGTAAGGGAAAAAGGGATTGATTTCACCCCACAAAATCAAAAAAACAGGACACAGCCCAATATTAATGTATAATTTTGCATTCGAAACTTGTTGGGGGGCAGGCAATGCCCTGTTATAATTACAAACCAGTCTCCAATGAAAAAAGCCCTTATCACCGGCATTACCGGGCAGGACGGCGCCTACCTGTCGGAACTGCTCTTGCAGAAAGGCTATGAAGTGCATGGTATGAAGCGCCGCAGTTCCCTGTTCAATACTGCGCGCATTGACCACCTCTACCAGGACCCCCATATTGACCACCGCAACTTTATCCTCCACTACGGCGACCTGGCAGATTCGACGAATACCGTGCGGATTGTGCAGGAAGTTCAGCCCGACGAAATTTACAACCTCGGTGCCATGAGCCATGTCAAGGTCAGTTTCGAAGAGCCGGAATATTCTGCGGAAGTGGACGGCATCGGCACCCTGCGTATCCTCGAGGCCGTCCGCATCCTCGGCCTTGCCGAAAAAACCCGGATTTATCAGGCCTCCACATCAGAGCTTTATGGCCTGGTGCAGGAAGTGCCCCAGAGCGAGCGTACCCCCTTTTATCCGCGTTCGCCTTATGCGGTGGCCAAGCTCTATGCCTACTGGATTACCGTCAACTACCGGGAGGCCTATAACATGTATGCCTGCAACGGTATCCTTTTCAACCACGAAAGCCCGCTGCGTGGCGAGACTTTTGTGACCCGGAAAATTACCCGTGCCGTGGCCAAAATCGCCCTTGGCCTGCAGGACAAACTCTACCTCGGCAACCTCGACGCCCGGCGCGACTGGGGCCATGCCCGCGATTATGTAGAAGCCATGTGGCTCATGCTGCAACAGGAAAAAGCCGAAGATTTCGTCATTGCCACCGGAACAACCACGCCGGTACGCGAATTTGTCCGGATGGCTTTCCTGGAAGCCGGGATCGAAGTCGAGTTCTACGGCAGCGGCACAGACGAAAAAGGTATCGTTGCCAGGTGCACCAACCCTGCAGCCCATGTACTGCCCGGCACAGAAGTCGTAGCCGTTGACCAGCGTTATTTCCGCCCTACCGAGGTCGAGCTGCTGATCGGCGACCCCACAAAGGCCAAAGAAAAGCTGGGCTGGGTACCCCGCTGCCCACTGCAGGAACTCGTCCGGGAAATGGTCGCTTCCGACCTGGAACTGTTCCAGCGCGATGCCCTGCTCCGCGATCATGGCTTCGAAGTGCGCAAGGAATTTGAGTAAACCCGTCCTGCTAAACTTAACGAACTCAAGGGACATGAAGCCTTCAGATAAAATATATGTGGCAGGGCATACCGGAATGGTGGGCTCCGCAATCGTCAGAAAACTGCAGGCTGAAGGCCACGATCGCCTGCTCCTCCGCACGAGCCGGGAACTGGACCTGCGCCGCCAGGACGAAGTAGAGGCCTTCTTTCACCGGGAACGGCCCGATTATGTCTTCCTTGCAGCAGCTAAAGTGGGAGGGATATTAGCCAATAACACCTACCGGGCAGCATTCTTGTACGACAACCTCATGATCCAGTCGAACGTCATAGATGCCGCCTACCGCAACGGGGTAAAAAAGCTCCTTTTCCTGGGGTCTTCCTGTATCTATCCCAAAATGGCCCCGCAGCCGCTCAAAGAGGAATATTTGCTCACCGGACTGCTCGAGCCCACCAACGAGCCCTACGCCATCGCCAAAATCGCCGGTATCAAGATGTGCGATGCCTACCGCTCCCAATACGGCTGCAGCTTCATCTCCGTAATGCCGACCAACCTATACGGCCCAAACGACAACTACGACCTGCTCAACTCCCACGTGTTGCCCGCACTGATCCGAAAGTTCCACGAAGCCCGGCGCGATGGTGCGCAGGAAGTATCCCTCTGGGGGACCGGCAAGCCCAGAAGGGAATTTCTGCACGTGGACGACCTGGCAGATGCCTGCTGCTTCCTCATGCAATCTTTCGACGAACCAGGGTTCGTAAATATTGGCGCCGGCGAGGATATCGCAATCCTCGACCTCGCCCTCCTCATCCGCGAAATTACCGGATTCACGGGCCGTATCTCCCACGACTACACCAAACCCGATGGTACCCCACAGAAATTGCTCGATGTCGGAAAACTCCACGGGCTGGGATGGAGACACCGCATCCCGCTCGAACAAGGAATCCGTTCTGTGTATGCTTCCCTGGCCGGGCGGCCCTGGTATTAATCCCCATCCGAATATACATGCCGGTTTCTTCTCCAATACTCCTCAGGCGCCAACCCTGCTCCTGTTTTTTCGTAACTATTTACCAGGGGTATCCGCGGCTTCGCCGCGAAGGATTTTATTTGGGATTGTGTAAAAAGTCTTTTGCCGCCTGCGGCGGCAAAATATTATTTTGAGAGACACATCATTTTTGAAATTTCGCGAAGCGAAATTTCAAAAATGATGTGTCTCTCAAAAGATAATTTGGCGCGAAGCGCCAAGAAAAATCTTTTTACACAACCCCAAAGGTTATTTCTCAGGACAGCTACCTGCTAAAGTAGATACGTTTTTTCCGTATATTTGTATGAAAAAGACATGCCCAGAAAACTGCCGCTCGGCCTGCAGGATTTTCGGAAAATCATTGAAAACGGGTTCCTATATGTGGATAAGACCCAATATCTCTACCATATCGCCTCCCACCAAGGAGCCTATTTCCTTTCCC
>JBMOJO010000315.1:0-3902 GCA_049315745.1 Saprospiraceae bacterium
AAAGTAAAGCCGGACCCTGCCAACTGACTACGGGACGAAGACAAGGCGGAAGCCCGCGATGAGCCCTGGCGTGTCAGGGAGTGCCTTGCGGCGGTACGCCGAACGGCAGTACCCCGCGCTGCCGTCCCAACTGCCGCCGCGCACGACGCGTTCCGAATCCTCTGAAGGTTCAACCGGATTGCTTTGCGTTGTCTCCGAATAACTCCGGTACAAGTCCCAGCACCACTCCAACACATTCCCACTCATATCGAACAACCCAAACAAATTTGCCTTTTTCATACCTACCGGGCGTGTCCCTATAACACTGTTCTCATTATAATACCAGGCATAATCCTCCAATGTATCTACTGAGTCCGTCCCAGCCCATACCTGCTGCTTACCCCCCCGGGCCGCATACTCCCACTCCGCCTCCGTCGGCAAACGGTAGCCCGGGCCCCTCGGATCGGGCCATTCTACATTATTTTCTTCTAAACCTCTATATGCCCCGACCAGGCCCTTTCGTTTGCTCAGCCAATTCGCATAACGCACTGCATCGTACCAGCTCACATTCACCACCGGGTTATCCCCTCCAATCCCCCAACCTGGCGCTTCAGGCATCTCAACCCCATTCCCCTGCTCTACAACAGCATACAACCCATACTGCCACCACGTTACCTCCGTTGCCCCCATCTGGAAATCGGATACTACTACGCGATGCGGAGGCTTTTCATCATCCTCATATTGCTCGCTCCCCATCGTAAACTCCCCGCCTTTTACCGCCACCATCTCCGGAAAGTAGCGTACCTGCAAAAACGCATCCCTTTGCCCATCCAAATCGCGCAGCGCAGTGCGCAGCCCCGCCAGGTCTTTTGGCCCCTTGACAAGCAGCCGGCGGCCTGACAGAGCGTAGGCCGTATCCAAAATACCCCAGGCACGCCGCAAGTCACCTGTCTCGCCATACCAGATTACCGGTTCCATCAGCGCGGAAGCGAGGATGTCTTTTGAAACACCGAGCGGTATCAGGCTATACATTTTCTCCACTGCCCCTGCGTATTCCAGGCGTTTAATCAACTCATCAGTCTCTTTCAGCGATAGCCGAACGACCAATTCCAAAGATCGCTGCGCCTTTTTGGATTGTCCATAAGCAATCGCCGCCAGCGCAATTCCCAGTACCGCAAGGGCCCCCGCCCCCCAGGCAAACCACGTCGCGCGGCGCTTGGCGGATTCGGATTCTTTGCGGGCGGTTTCTGCTTCGTCCCTCAGGTGCCGTTCCCGTTCGGCTTCGGCCTGGGCTTTTTCCAGGGCTTCTGCCTGCAGGCGTTCGGCTTCGGCTTTTTCGGATTCGACCCTGGCGCGGCTTTTTTCGATCCACTCCTTTTCCTCGTCGAGCAGGGCCAGTTTGGGGAGCAGGGGCTCGATAAACCCGAGTTGTTTTTCCGAAAACAATTCCCGGGCTTCGGCCTTGGGTGCAAGTTGGTTTTTGACCAGGCGCTGTACCTCGAGCACGGCGATATCATCGTCGCTGCGCTTGGCGTGGATGCGTTTGGCCAGGGAGTCGTGCTTGACTTCGTAGCGCTGTTCCTGTTCGGAAAAGCGCAGGATACCGCCCTTGGAGAAGGCTTCGAGTACGTCGTGTACGAGAACGGGGTCGAATTTTTCGAGCCTCCGGCCCAGCTCGGCCTCGGTGAGCGGCTCTTTGGTGCCTTCCAGGGTCACAAAGGGCGAGAGCATCTGCCAGATGGTTTCGGGATTTTGTCCCAGGCGGGAGGCGATCTGCATCACCTGCTCGTCGAGAAAATCCCGGAGTACATCGCCGATATTGCCCAGGCTGTCGAGCGCCTCCAGGGAGAAAGTGGCTTCCGCCTGCCGCGTCTCGTCGCCGGTAATGCTCATGTAGAGCTTGTCGAGAAACACCTGCAGATAGGGCAGTTCGATGCTGAGGGTCTTTTCCCTTTCCTTGATTTTTTCAAAGATGCCCGCTGCAATGGCTTGCTCTTCGCCGCTTTTCAGGCGGACGTTGCCGTTTTTCAGTGCGCCCACGCCCAGAACGACCTCTTTTACCTTGTCGAGGTGCATCGGCTCTACCCGCAGTTTCTTGCGCTGCAGCTCGGGCAATTTGCGCTCGAAATCATAGAGGTGGCCCAGGTATTCTTCCCGGATGGAGAGGATGATTTTGACCGGCAGCTTCACGCGCAGGATTTCCTGCATATTTTCGACAAAGGCATCTTGTTCTGCTTTATTCCCGATGGTATAGAGCTCTTCGAACTGGTCAAAGATCAGATAAACCGGCTTGAAATGCTTCCGATATACGGACTTCAGCAGGCGGGCCAGGGGGGAGGCAGCCTGGGTTTCGGTCCCGGAAGGGCCTGGCTCCGAAAAATCCTCGTCGAGCCAGTCCAGGGGATCGGTTTCCCCGGCTTCCCCGTCGGTGCCGCCGGCCTTTTGCAGGGCTTGAAAAAGGGATTCGTTGAGGTCGCTGCCCCTGCGAATATCCAGGGCCAGCCAGTCGTGGCTCTCGAACCTGCCGGCCAGTCCGCACTTGATCAGGCTGGTCTTGCCAACCCCCGAAGGGCCCTGCACCAGGAGCAGGTCGGTCTGGAAAATCAGCTCATAGAGTGCCTTGACCTCTTCGTCGCGGCCAAAAAAGATGTCCTTGTCTTCCCGCGTATAGGAATCGAGGAATTTAAACGGGTAGCGTTTTTGCATGGTGGGAGGGGGTTAGAGGTCATCAAAATTTGGAAAACCCGACGATAATGCTGTACGGGCCTCCATGAAATCAGCCACCGCATTGTCCAGGTTGAGTTTCTTCCGGTTTTCATCGCTCAACAGCAGCTCCCCGAAGTTGGCATCTGCGGGAATCGGTGGGTTGGCGCGCTCGAGCCGCAGGGGGCTGTTGTCTTCCAGCACCCGGTACAGCAGGCTGCCGTCGTTCATATCGGTCATGTTGAAAAAGCAGATCCGAGTGCCTTTTTCCAGCATGAGGGCATGATAATCCAGCACAAAGGGCGACAGGTTTACCCCGCCGCGGTAGTCGTCGCCTTGGTAGAGGATTACCGAATCCGTATCTGCCGGCGTATCGGTATAGTTGATTTTTTCAGCGTCCACGTTTGTCCTTTTATCTATTCCAAGTTCGGCATAGCGGTGGAGGTAGCGGGGCGGGGTCTTTCGGATTTGCCGGTATCCGATATGCTTAATGGACACCATTTTGTATTTCACCAGGAAGCGGAAATGTATCAGAAAGCTGGTCAGCCGCTTCTCTACCTGGTAGCAATCCGCATGATCAAAGCCGAACTTGCTGAGCTTGTTGCGCAGGGCCTGGAGCTCCTCCAGGACTTTATACAGATCGCTCCCTGTCGCCAATTCGCCCTCAAGATGGGCAAGCTCTGCAATGGGCAGCGCATACCCTGCCCCCTTAAAAACCGGATAAAGCGTCGCCAGCAGCTCGAACTGTTCCTTCAGGGTAGGCTCAAAAGGCGCGTCGAAACGCCGGGCGATACTTTCCGGCAAAGTGGAAGGCTGCTTCTTTTGCATCTCCCAAAGGCGGGAGAGCAGGGCAAAATTGACGATGTCCAGGCAGCAGGCAGCCGTAAAATGGCATTTTTCGATATACTTCCGAAACTTTCCCTCCGAGGTTTCCTCCTTGCCGATGGCCATCAGTTTACTGAGCTGTATCCCGATAACCCCTACAAAGCTGTAGGCCAGGATTTCCTTGGCCTTATCGGAAATGCGGTCCTGGGTTTCCCAATCCGGTATTTGGTTGACGCGCTCGAGGAACCTGCGGGCCGGCTCACAGTCCCCTTGTACTGCCTCGATAAGCCGGCGCACCATCGTTTCGTTGAAGGTCTTTTTGCCCGTCAGCGGCGACCCTTGCAGTACGGCCCCTTCCTTTATGTACAGGCCCCAGGGGAATTTCCGGTCCTCCC
>JBMOJO010000316.1:0-3879 GCA_049315745.1 Saprospiraceae bacterium
CCATCCAAAGAATATTTCGCCGCCGCAGGCGGCGAAAACCTTTTTACACAACCCCCATCCACATATAATTTGGCGCGAAGCGCAATAAAAGCCTTACTTGGCGCTTCGCGCCAAGTAAGGCTTTTATTTACTCCTCCTGTTCGATAACCCGTTTTTGTACAGCTACGACCAGCAGGATCAAGAGCGCAAATAGGAGGCCAAGCGTAGCAGAATACCCCATGTGGTAATAGCCAAAAGCCTGGCGGTAGATATAGAGCATTGCCGAGAGTGTCGTGTTCATCGGGCCTCCATCGGTCATGATATACGGTTCGATGAACAGGCTGAAGCCCCCGATGGTGGATAGGATTACCACCATAAAAATCGTCGGGTTGATAGCCGGAAGCGTGATATACCTGAATTGCTGCCAGGCACTTGCCCCTTCAACCTCTGCCGCTTCGTAATAACTCCTCGGCACCGTTTGAAGGCCTACCAGGAAAAGGATAACATAGAGGCCCACATTTTTCCAAGTGGCCATAATCGCGATTGAAAACATGGCAATTGCCGGATTGGAGAGCCATTCCACCCGTTTAAGGCCAAGAGAGATCAGCAGGCGGTTAAGCAAACCCGTCTCCAGACCGTATAACTGCTGCCAGAGCACCGTCACTACTACTCCGGAGATGACGACAGGCAGAAAAAACGATGCCCGGAAAAAACCCTGGAGCCATTTGCTTTGATGAAGGCCATACGCAAGCGCCATAGCCAGTAAAATCTGTAAAGGGATGTGGAGCAGGAGAAATTTAAACGTATTCAGCATGGACTTCCAGAAGAGGCGGTCTTGAAAAATATGCCGGTAGTTGTCGAGCCCCACCCATTCCATCGGAGCGATGATATTCCACTTGTGGAAGGTCAACAGCACGGAAAACAGCACCGGAAAAAGAACAAAAAGGATCAGGTGCACCAGATATGGGGCAACCAGCAGATACGCCTGTATTTTTTTCCAAAATCCTGCTTTGCGTCCTTGTATTTCGCTCATGTGCTTGTCTTTTTATCTACTTCCTTGGATATCCGCGGCTTCGCCGCGAAGGATTTTACTTGGAGTTGTGTAAAAAGTCTTTTGCCGCCTGCGGCGGCAAAATTTTATATTGAAACCACGCTTGATTCATTGATTTTGCTTCGCAAAATCAATGAATCAAGCGTGGTTTCAAATTATTATTTGGCGCGTAGCGCCGAAAAAAGGCTTTTTACACAACCTCTAAAAACAATATGCTGCCGCCTTAGGCGGCAAAAGACTATTTATACATCCCCAAATATTATTTCCCAGGGCAATGATTTGGCAAATAGATCCTATTTTTTTGCTCTCAACAGTACATTTACTGCTTTTTCGGCATCTGCGATGGCCGACTCCGGGGATTTGAGTCCGTACAATACGCAAGCCTCGTATTCCTGTGAAATAATCTCGAATACCTCGATCAGGGCGTCACAGCGGTCCACCCCTCTCACGAATCCGGCCTGATCGGCAAATCGCTGCATCCCGGGATTTTCCCGGAAAAAGTCGCGGGCAGCAGGCAATTTGCCCAACCCTTTCCTTCTGGGGAATTGATTGGTGGTACGGAGAAATTGCAGGTCGGCTTCCTCACTGAGCATGGATTTTACGAATTCAAATGCCAGTTGCGGGTTTTTGCAGGTATTGAAAATCACGATACTCTTGGGGTCGCAATACGTATATATCGGCCCCTCGTGGCCATCAGGTACCGGCATGGGGGCAAAATCGTATTCAAAGCCCTTGCGTTTAAACTTTTCGAGGTACTCGATTTCCCAGGGGCCCGTCCATTTGGTCGCATATTTTTCAGCAATAAACAAATCCTGACCGGCGGATTCGGATTGGCGGGAGAAATAATTTTCGCGGTAAAGCTCCTGCAGGAAGCGAAAAACCCCGATGGCATAGCGATTGTTGAAGTTGGCCCGGCCATCCTTTATCAAGGGCATTCCACCCGAAGCCGCCAGGTAAAGCGGATAAAAATTGAACAAGCGCTGATACCAGGCCAGCTTGGTGGAAGTATTGCCAAACCACCGGTCCACGTACCCATCGCCATTTGTATCCTGACGGTAGGTTTTGGCTGCCTGGTGAACCTGGGAATATGTAGCCGGAGGCGTATCAAACCCCAATTCCCGCATCGCCTGCCGGTTGAAAATCGTCATAATGGGGTTGATCTTCCAGGGGATTTGATAGATATGCCCATCTGCTGCCGTAATTTCGCGGATAGTTTCCTCATCGCAACGCCCGCGCAGGAAGTCATCAAATCCTTGAAGGGTATCCAGGGGTACCAACACCCCTGAATTTCCGTAAAATTCCACCAGGCCCTGCCAAATATTGGAATAAATATCAGGGGTAGTACCTGCCACCACTGCTGCCAGAAGGATTTCTTCACTCGACTGGCCTTCCGGTACCGGCTGGTATTTTACCCGCTGCCCGGGGCGTGCTACGTTCCACCGCTCAACCGCCCATTTGGAAAAAGCCACCTCTCCCCCATTGTTGCTCGACCAGTACGCCACGGAAAAGCCTTTGTTGCCAGAAGTATCTTCTGCGCAACCCGTCAGGAAGAACAATATTATAGTAATCAGCAATCGCATCTCGATCAGGTTCGGTGCTCGAAAAAAGGTCGAATAAAAGTAACAAGCCCCCGTGAACGCGCCAATAGGCTTAAAGGAAAATACAAAAGATTTGCAGGAAAATATTATAGACGGCGAGGCCGGGGTTATGTCAACAGTTATTTGCCGCCTGCGGCGGCAGAATATTCTTCTGAGCGACACGTCATTTTCACGATTTCGCTTCGCGAAATCGTGAAAATGACGTGTCGCTCAAAACATAATTCGGCGCAAAGCGCCATAAAAAGACTTTTTACACAACCCCAGTACTCCGGGACACGCCAAATCCCGCTTCTGTTTTTTCTGTATATTTGTGTAAAAAAAGCATGCCCAAAAAATTGCCGCTCGGCCTGCAGGATTTCAAAGGCATCATTTCTGACGGTTATAAGTACGTGGACAAAACCCGTCACATTCATGAAATGGCCACTTCCGGGAAGTATTTTTTCCTCTCCCGCCCCCGCCGATTCGGTAAATCTATCACCATCTCCACCCTCCACGAACTCTTTAGCGGCAGCAAAGAACTATTCAAAGGCCTATGGATCGAAAACAAGTGGGACTGGAACAAAAAACATCCCACAGTTCAGATTAACCTGACCGGTATCGGGTTCGCAGAAACAGGCCTCGAAACGGCGCTTCACTTCCTTCTTGATAGGCTTATCCTCGAAAATACCCTGCCCCCCACCAATGGCGGGGTGACCGTAAAATTCGATTACCTCATCCGACAGCTCGCAAAAAAAGGCCGCGTCGTCGTGCTCGTGGACGAATACGATGCACCTATTATCCACTACCTCGGCAAAAATCTCGAAACCGCCTACGCCAACCGCGAGCTGCTCAAAGAGTTTTACACCGTTCTCAAGGCCAACGATGCCCTACTCGAGTTCGTCTTCCTCACCGGCGTGACCAAGTTCTCCAAAACCGGCATCTTCTCCGGACTCAATAACCTGGTGGATCTCACCACCCACCCCGATTATGCCACCATGCTCGGCTATACCCAGGCCGAACTGGAAAATAACTTCCCCGAAGAAATCACCACAGCGTGCACTGCCCTCGGCTTGTCCCGGGATCAACTCCTGGAGCAAATGCGCGATTGGTACAACGGATATCGTTTTCACCAGTCTGCAGAAACCGTCTATAACCCGGTATCGGTCAATAATTTCTTCGACCGCAAGCAATTCGACAACTTCTGGTTCGCTACCGGTACCCCCACCTTCCTCATACAAATCCTCAAGCAACAGGGGGTCTTTGACCTCCACG
>JBMOJO010000063.1:0-17208 GCA_049315745.1 Saprospiraceae bacterium
TGGGCGAAAAAGAGCCATTTTTAACCCGTGAGAATCCCATCGCAACAAGTCTAATGTTTTTTGACTTATTCCAACGGCTATGACCGGCAAAATGCCTGAAATCCTGTTCTATTCGCCGCAGGACTCCCCCAGGGTGTCCTACATCGCCCGTATTCTATTCGAAGTCTTCCGCTCCCTGCCTTACAGAACCGTCCATTCTGCCGATACCTTTATCGCCTACCGGGGGCCAAAGATCAACTACGGCCCTGCCCCTATTGCCGGGCCTGAAAAGGAAATCTTCCTCCCGGCAAACGGACTATTGTTTGAAACCGGCTGCGGCGCAAAAAAGCCGGAATTCGTCCAGGGAATGCCCTTTCCGGCATTTTTTCCTGCGAATGTCCCCGGGGCCGACCTCCCTTTCGATTTGCCGGCCATGGTTTTTTACTTCCTCAGCCGTTATGAGGAATACCGGCCCTTTCAGGCTGACCGTTTTGGCCGTTTTCCTGCCTCGCAAAGCCTAGGCTTCCAACACCGGATCCTGGACTTGCCCCTGGTAGATCTCTGGCTGAACCACCTTTATGATACCCTGGAATCCAAGTGGAATATCCCGCCAATTCCCAGGGCCACCTATCGCTTTTTACCCACTTATGACATAGATATTGCCTGGGCCTATCGTTACCGGCCCTTGTGGCGGCAATTGCTGGCAAGCGGTAAGTCGCTCCTGTCCCTTGACTTCAGCAGTTTGTCGGCACGCATCAAAAGCCTGTCCGGCCACCCTGACCCCTACGATCAGTACGCGTTTTTAAATGGCCTGCACAGCTCATCGCCCTTTCAGCCCCTGTACTTTTTTCTGTTGGGAAATTATGCCCGTTTCGACCGCAATATTCATCATCAGGTACCTGCACTGCAGGCATTGATCAGGGCAAATGCTCCGAAGGCAGGCCTGCATCCTTCGATGGCATCCAATTTCGAGCCTGGGCGCCTGGCGCTCGAAAAAAAGCGGCTTGAAACGATAACGGGCGTCCCGGCTACGCATACCCGGCAGCATTACCTGTTCCTTTCCATGCCGGAAACCTATCGCAAATTGGAGTCTGCCGGGTTTGAAATGGATTATTCGATGGGCTTTGCCGATCTGCCAGGCTTCAGGGCGGGCACGGGAACGGCTTTTCCGTGGTACGACCTCATGGCAGAGCGCCAGTCCACACTTTGGGTACAGCCCTTCCAGGTCATGGATGTTACCCTGAAGGATTATTTGGGAATAACCCCATCAGCGGCAACTGCCCGCATCGCTACAATCCTCCAACAATGCAAAGCGGTGGGCACTACTTTTTGTACCCTCTGGCACAACAGTTCCTTTTATCCTGCAGAAGGATGGAAGGAATGGCCGGAAATGTACATCCGCCTGGTTGAAGCGGCAAATAATTTATTTTCTTTGCAAAAAAAGCCATAGATTGGAAAATCGGGTATCCCGATACCGGTTAACCACACCTTTTCCTGCACAAAAAACACATATCCATGATCTTCAATCTCAGCCAGCACGCACACATTGCCAACAAATACGTTGCAGACCTCCGCGATATCCATAAACAGCAGGACAGGATGCGCTTCCGGCAGAACGTCGAACGCCTCGGCGCTGCACTGGCCTTTGAGCTTTCCAAAACGCTGGCCTATGAGGCTAAAGAGGTCGAGACCCCGCTCGGAGTGGCAAATTGTCCCCTGCCCTCCCAGCCGCTCGTGCTGGCCACCATCCTTCGCGCAGGCCTTCCCCTTTATCAGGGTTTGTTAAATGTTTTTGACGATGCCGAGTCCGCTTTTGTTTCGGCATACCGTAAAAACCACAAAGGCGGGTCTTTCGAAATCAAGCTCGAGTACATTTCCTGTCCGGTATTGACCGATAAAATCCTCATTCTGGGGGATCCCATGCTCGCCACAGGTGCTTCCATGGCGATCGCCACCAACGCCCTGCTCGAATACGGAAAGCCTGCGGAAATCCATTTTGTCACTGCGATCGCGTCTGTTCCCGGCCTGGAATACATTCAGCGTAATTTCCCGGATGCCCACGTCTGGATGGGCGCCCTGGACGAGGAACTCACGGCGAAGTCCTATATCGTCCCCGGTCTCGGCGATGCCGGCGATTTGGCCTACGGGGAAAAGGTACAGGAGTAGGACGGGGGCGGGGCGAATCTGAGCCGGAGACCATACAAATGGATTTTGATCGCAAGGTTTGAATACAATTTTCCTCCGGGTAATTATCTTTGTTTCCATGAGCGGGGCAGTAGATTTTTAGTGCAAAAAAAGTCCTGCCCCGCTCGTTTTTTCCTTTAATTCGCCTTTTGACAAAACGCCACAAAACAAGCGCTGTGAAGATCGTCACTTACAACGTCAATGGCATTCGATCTGCGATGGATAAGGGCCTTGTCACCTGGATGGACGCCCACCAGGCGGATATCGTGTGTCTTCAGGAGACCAAGGCCAATCCCGAGCAGGTAGATTTTGGGCCCTTCGAAGCGATGGGCTACCGGCATTACTGGCATTCTGCCGAAAAGAAAGGGTACAGTGGGGTGGTTACCTTTTGCCGTGAAGCGCCTTCGTTTATCCGGGCGGGCTGTGGAATCCCCGGGTACGACCGCGAGGGGCGTATCCTGCGCACGGATTTCGAGGGGTTTACCCTGCTCAACTGTTATTTTCCCTCCGGAACTTCGGGGGAAGAGCGTCAGGGGTTCAAGATGCAGTTTCTGGAAGACTTTTTCGACTGGGTCAATGCACTTCGGGAGGAGCGGCCCAACCTTATCATAGTAGGCGATTACAATATTGCGCACCGGGAAATAGATATCCACGACCCGGTGGGAAATAAAAAATCCACCGGTTTTTTGCCTGAAGAGCGCGCCTGGCTTTCGGAATGGTTCGATAGCGGGTTCACGGATGCTTTCCGGCATCTCCACCCCCAGAAAACGGAGTACTCCTGGTGGAGTTTCCGCGCCAATGCACGCGCCAAAAATAAGGGCTGGCGGATTGACTATATGTCGGTATCCAATGGCCTTGCCGGCGGGCTGCGTGCGGCCGGGCATATCGGCGAGGCCCGGCATTCTGATCATTGTCCCCTCGTCGTAGAGCTGGATTTATGACAGGGGGCCCAAGTGCAGCGAGAACTGCCGGGGCGGGCCTTATTCCTCCATTGCCGGTAGCTCGGGAGTAGCAGCCAGGACAGCCTTCAGTCGCTGCATTGAGGGCAAAAACAGGATTTTTCGGCCGAAATAACCGGGGGTTTTGAGGGTTATGGCCCCGATATGGAGAAAAAGGAAGGTACTCGTCTCTATGCGTGCGATATTATGGTAGGGATATCGGTAGTTTTTAAAGTAATTGGTCACATAGACGAACCCCTGGCCAATTTCTATACGCCGCAGGCGCAGCAGGGTAAAATAAAACAGCGCCAGGCCGCTCAGGAAAAAGAAGGCCAGGCCGATACGGAAAGTACCGGCCGGGGTATTGCCGATGAAAGCAAGCGGCTGGAGCAGCAGTGCCGTGGTCACGGCCCCAAAAAAAACCGTCCAGAATACCGGCAGGAAGATTACAAAAAATAAAGTCGAATTACTGGATACCCTCTCCATCTGATCGGATTATTCTGTAGTTTGGCGGTTTGCCTGTTCAATTTTTTGCAGTGCTGCCTCTTCTGTGGCCTCGCGCTTTTTTCGCCTCCCCGCCTCCCGTGCCGCTACAAGGATGCTCGTCTCGTACAGCCCCATGAGCGGAAATGCGATCAAAAGCTGTGAAACGGCATCTGGTGGGCTCAGGAAAGCCGCGACGACCAGGATCACCACAATAGCATGCCTGCGATATTCCCGCATCGTCTGGGGGCCTAACAGCCCCAGCCTGGCGAGGAAAAATACTAGAATCGGCAGCTCAAACACCAGCCCCATAGGCAGGGTGAACATAATCATGTAGCTGATGTACGAATCGAGCGTGGGCGTGTTTTCTACCCCGGGGATCGTGAAGCCCACGAGGAAATTGACGGCAAAGGGGGCGATTACGAAATATCCGAAACTGACCCCGAGCAAAAACAGCAGGGAGCAGACAAACACTACACCCCTCGCAGCCTGTCGCTCATTGGTATAAAGGCCCGGACTGATGAAACGCCACAATTCCCAAAAAACATAAGGGAAGGCAACGATGAAACCGGCTGCAAAAGAGGTACTGATACTGGTGATGAACGCCTCTCCGAAACCGATAGCCTGCTTGCGGAATTCCGGGGGCGAAAAACACATCGTATCCCCTATTCCGAAATAGTGCGACAGGTTACAGATTGCCCGGTAGGAAAAAAAATCCTTGTGTGTCGGGCCGAATACCACAGAATCGAAGAACCAGCCCTGGAAAATGAACAGGACTACCCCCGCGCCAACAACCGCGACAGCCGATCGCAGGATGTGCCAGCGCAGCTCTTCTAAATGCTCGAAAAAAGACATTTCCTTGGTAACGTTGTTCGCCATGGCAAAGTCGCTTCGTTTGAATGGGCAAAAATAAGAAAATACCGACGCCGCGCGACTGTAGCCCAACAATTATTAGGGGATTTTGGGTACAAAAGTATCCGGTCGCGCCTCATGTGTAGATCGTATAATTTTCCGTAATATTACACTTGTTGCGACGGAAATGCCGCAAACTAAGTGAAGGGTCACTGAAAAACTCTAAATTAAACAAAAAACAGGCATGAAATTTTTTTTGCGCTTCGCCATCCTCTCGTCTGTCATTACGGCCAACCTGAACGCCCAGTCCTTTCCGGAGCAAATCCACAGCAGCACAGACGGCCGTATGCTGTTCACCGGCAACAAACCTGCCACCGGCCTGTACGACTCTGCCATCGTCCGGAGCGTTTACCTCGAATTCCCGCAAGCAGACTACTGGCAGCTCCTGCGCCAGAATTACAACAGCCAGACCGAAATCCCGGCAAGGATGACGGTGGACGGGCTGCGCTTAGACAGCGTTGGGGTGCGGTTTAAGGGGGAAACATCCTATTTACAGCTTCCCGCCAATGCCCAGAAGATGTCATTTAATATCTCCGTTGATTTCGTCCGGCCGGAGCAGCGCCTGATGGGCTATAAAACCCTCAATTTCCATAATGCTTTTCAGGATGAATCCTTTCTCCGCGAAGTTTTTTTCCTGTACCAGTCGCGTAAACATATCCCTGCTGCCAAGGCGAATTTCATCAACCTGTACATTAATGGGGAGTACTGGGGGCCTTATCCCAATATCCAGCAACTCAATAAGGATTTCCTCGGGGAATGGTTCCTCAGCAACGACGGCTGCAACTGGCGGGCCGAGCGCCCCGGCATCACCGGCCCCGGCGGCCCCTGGGGCGATGGTACCGCCGCACTCAACTTTCTCGGCGCCGATACCTCCCGCTACCAGCAATACTACAACCTGAAAAGCAGCGATGTGCCGGGCCCATGGTCGAAACTGGCGGCGGCCTGCGACGCGCTCAATAACACCCCTGCCGCGAACCTGCCGGATGTCCTGCCAAAATACTTCGACATTGACCGGGTCCTCTGGCACCTGGCCACAGAAATCGCTTTCTCTGACGACGACAGCTACGTGCATAAAGGCAAAAATGATTTCTACGTCTATTTCGAGCCCGAAACAGGCCGTATTACGCTCGTGGAATGCGACGGTAACAGCGTTATGAACCCTGGATTGGCCAACTGGAGCCCTTTTTACAACGAAGCGAAGGTCAATTATCCGCTCCTCAACAAAGTTCTCGCCGTACCCCAATGGCGGCAACGCTATCTCGCACATTTGCGCACCATCATCGCCGAGGAGATGGACCCCCAGGCGTGCAATGTGATCTTGGATAATCTCCGGAGGCAGATCGAGCCCTTCGTTCAGAACGACCCCAAAAAGTTATACCCCTACCAGCGCTTCATTGACGAGTTTCCCGTCCTGCGCAACTTTATTGCTTCCAGGCGCAATTTCCTTTTTGCCAATCCGGAAGTTGCACAAATCGCCCCTGCGATTTCGGACGTCCGTTACATCAACACCAACGGGCAATTATGGACACCCCCTGCTGCCCTGGAAAAGGTCGCCGTACAGGCAAAGGTCAGCGCAGCGACCGGCCTTCACCAGGTCAATCTCTACTATTCCAATCAAATCGTCGGCAATTTTACCCAGCAGAAAATGTATGACGATGGGCTGCACGGCGATGGGGCCTCCGGCGATGGCGTCTTTGGTGCATCTATTCCGGGCCAGGCTGCCGGCGCCTGGGTGCGCTTTTATATCGAAGCGGTTGCCGCAAATGCTGCCCGGACGGTCGCGTATCTGCCGCAAGGTGCAGAACACAACGTGTTTGTTTATGCCGTAAAAACTTCCAACGTGGCAAATGTCGGGGTGAAAGTCAACGAACTGATGGCTTCCAACACAAAAACGGTGAAAGATGAAGCAGGGGAGTACGAAGATTGGATAGAGCTGTACAACCTGTCTGATCAGGATATAGACCTGAGCGGATATTTTCTCAGCGACAACCCGGCCAACTTGCCGAAATGGGAAATCCGCAGCGGAACGATCATCCCTGCCAAAGGGTTTTTGACCTTCTGGGCCGATGAGGATGGCAGCCAGGGCCCCAGGCATTGTAATTTTAAGCTCTCTGCCGGCGGGGAAGTCGTCATATTACTCGACCGCGACCGCAATATCGTGGACTCGGTGGCTTTTGGCGCCCAGGAGGCGGATAGGGGCTACGCCCGTGTCCCGGATGGCGCGGGAAGCTTCAGGATACAATCCCCGACGTTCGGCGCAAGCAACGAACTTGCGACGGCCTTGGTAAGGCCTCATCCCCTGCCAGGCGCACTGGAAATCTATCCCAACCCCACCTCGTCCAGGTTTGTGGTGAAAGTGCCCGGGGCAAGAACCGACCGGTTATTGGAGGTCTTTGATTCAGGTGGGAGTGCGGTACTCCGTCGCCAGGCGTTGGAAGAAAATATTTTGGATACCACCTCCTGGCCGGCCGGCCTGTACTTTATCCGCTGCGGGAATGCCGCCGGGCGGGTGATTGTTATGGATTGACAAACCCTTGCCGCGCTAAATGATGAGCATAGCGTCGCCATAGCTAAAAAACCGATATTCCTCGCGGATGGCGGTTTCGTAGGCTTCCATCACCAGCTCATAGCCGCCGAAAGCGCAGACCATGATCAGCAGGCTCGATTTGGGCAGGTGGAAGTTGGTGACCATTGCATTGGCGATGGTGAAATCATAGGGCGGGAAGATAAACTTGTTGGTCCACCCTTCCGCAGGCTTGAGCAGGCCGTCTGCAGAAACGGCGGATTCGACTGCGCGCATGGTCGTAGTGCCCACGGCACAGATGCGGTGGCGGCCTTCCTTGGCCTTGTTTACCAATTCCACCGATTCGTTGGGGATGCGGAAATATTCGGCGTCCATTTTGTGTTTGGACAGATCTTCGACATCAATACTGCGGAAAGTGCCCAGGCCGATATGCAGGGTGATCTCTGCGAATTCGAGCCCTTTAATTTCCAGCCGCTTCATCAGCTCCCGGCTGAAGTGCAGCCCTGCAGTTGGGGCGGCCACTGCCCCTACCTCTTTGGCATAGACGGTCTGGTAGCGTTCCCTGTCCATTTCCTCGTTCGGGCGGACGATGTATTTCGGCAGCGGGGTATTGCCCAGCAGATAGAGCTCGCGCTGGAATTCCGACTCGGGGCCATCATACAAGAAGCGGATCGTCCTGCCCCGGGAGGTCGTGTTGTCCACTACTTCGGCTACCAGGACATCGTTGTCCTGTTCGTCACTGAAATACAATTTGTTGCCGACACGGATTTTCCGGGCCGGATCCACGAGTACGTCCCAAAGGCGCGCATCGGCGTTGAGTTCGCGGAGGAGGAAAACTTCGATTTTGGCCCCGGTTTTTTCTTTTCTGCCGTAGAGGCGTGCCGGAAACACCTTGGTATTGTTGAAGATCATGACGTCGCCTTCGTCAAAATACCCGAGGATATCCCTAAAGGTTTTATGTTCTATTTTACCGGATTCCCGGTGCACTACCATCATACGTGCTTCGTCCCGGTTGTCTGCAGGATATTGTGCGATCAGTTTTTTGGGAAGCTCGAAAGTAAATTGAGAAAGTTTTGTCCTCATCAGAAGTGTACATTTTCATGACTGCCCAGATCGTTTTTCTACCATTCCGCACTGAGCAAGCAGGCAATTTCAAAAATTATGCAAAGATAATAATTTTTCGCGTGCCGGTTAAAAAGCTTAACGGCCAGCGTAAGGGAGCCCGACGGGCCGTTCCTGGATTTTATGGAATAGATGACCTGAAGGCGATAATGCCCCCCGGCACGCCGGCCTGTTGAAACAAGTCTATAATATAATGCTGCTAAACCCTGAAAAAGTTTCGTTCATCTAATGAATTCGGCAGTGGCAGGAATAATTTTGTACCTTACAAAAAAATCGCTCACGTATGACAATGGTTTGGCGTATTATCAGGGAGAGTACCGCTCAGGCATTTTCCCAGCTTACCTCGAACAAGCTCCGCACCTTTCTTTCCCTGTTGGGGATAACCATCGGGATATTTTGCATCATCGGTGTTTTTTCGGCGGTGGACTCTCTGGAGAACAACGTCCGTTCGAGTTTTGACCGGCTTGGGGAGGACGTGGTTTACGTCAGCAAGATTTCGTGGAACGAAGATCCCGGGAGGAGCTTTTTCAAATATCTTCGACGGCCGCCCGTACGTTATCAGGATTATGAGGCCGTCAAGGCGAAGAGCAAGCTGGCTGCCGGGGTTACCTATTCTACCGGTATAGGGTCCCGAACGGCAAAGTACCGGTCCAACAGCGCCGAGCGCACCTATCTATTTGCGGTTACATACGATTATCAGCAGGTACAGAGCCTGGAGATTGCCAAGGGCCGTTTTTTTTCGCCCTCGGAATATCGTTTTGGCTCCAACAAGATTATCCTCGGCGCCGACGTAGCGGAGACCCTTTTCCCGGGCAATATTGACCCCATCGGCAAAACGATCAAGGTTTCGGGAAGGGCGCTGCAGGTGATTGGCGTTCTGGCAAAATCCGGGGAGAGTATTATTGATATCATGAACCTCGACCCGGTGCTGCTGATCTCTTACGAACTGGCGCGGAAGATGGCCAACCTCAACAACAACAACGCCATTTTCGACAACACCAACGTTGCGGTGAAGGCCCTTCCCGGTGTGCCCCTGGAGTACCTGAAAGACGAACTCAGGGGCATCCTGCGTTCCCGGCACCGGTTGAAGCCTACGGCAGACGATGACTTTTCCCTCAATCAGCTTTCTATCCTCACCAATCTCCTGGATGGTTTTTTCCGTGTGCTCAACATCCTGGGGGTTTTCATCGGTGGGTTTGCTACTTTGGTAGGTATGTTCAGCGTGGCCAATATCATGTTCGTTACGGTGAAAGAACGGACGCGGATTATTGGCATCAAAAAGGCGCTTGGCGCAAAATCCGGGCATATCCTGCTGGAGTTTCTCATCGAGTCTATCGTGCTGTGTATTTTGGGCGGGCTGCTCGGCCTGATGTTGATATTGGTTTCCCTGGCCCTGATCTCCAAGGCTTTCACAAGCTTTGAATTTGTGCTTTCCTTGCACAATGTCGTACTCGGCGTATCCCTATCTATTGCAATCGGGGTGATTGCGGGGATGGTTCCTGCCCTGCAGGCTGCCCGGATGGACCCCGTAGAGGCCATGCGGAGGTGAGGAATGCCCGTCAGGTGTGAAGAAGGTTTATACCCCGTCGTTGCGGTTACGGTGTAGCGCTGTGCGGTGCGCAGAAGGTGCCCTCCCGGGCAGTGATGCCCCCGTCACAGCAAAGCCAATACCTGCCGTAAAAAAAACGGATTCGACCGCAGGCGAAAAAAGCGGGCACTGTTAAAATAATTTTTGGAAAATGGCATTCATATAGTACTTCAATTAGCGAGGATTGGTCTAAATTTGAACCCTGATATAGGGGAAGTCTTGTACACCCTATTACAAATTTGTTGCAACGGGATTATCGCGGGTCAAGAATTAGCGATTTTTTGCGCACATCGCGCCTTCTGGGGCCGCTTTGTCCGTCCCTTTAAAAATCATTGTGTGGATGAAAAGCAATCAATTTTTCCCACCGTGCTGACCGTCGCAGCAGTTCTTGTGTTCAAAATTGCCGATGTTTCGGATTAATCACCATCGGATCAACGTGATCTCAAAAACACATTCCATGGCAGGAGTACGATTGTCATTGCTTTCTTTGTGCCTGATTTTTGCCTCGAGACCCCTTTTCGCACAACAACTGTCTTTGTTTACGCAATATCGGGAAAACCTTAGTTTGATCAACCCGGCAGCAATAGAGACGGATTACCTCGCTTTTGGCAACAATGTCTCCTTTGGGGCATCGTACCGGGCCCAGTGGATAGGCCTTCCGGGAAATCCACGCACGCAAACGATCCGGGGTACTTTTCTTGCCGACCGAATGTCGGGGGTAGCCTTGATGGCGGGAGGGCAGTTGATTAATGACCAGACCGGCCCTACGGGTTTTACAGGTTTCTATGGCCGTATCGCCGGGGTACTCACCGATGACCCCGCTTATGGCGGCTTGTCTGTCGGGCTAAGTGCGGGCCTTATTCAGTATCGGGTAGATGCCGGCAAGGTTATTTTAAGAGAGCCCAACGATATCCTGGGTACGCAGAATCAGGCCCAGCTTTTTCCGGACGTCGGTATAGGGGTATTTATGTACAAGGCCGTAGGCGGGCGCTATGGCGCTGAAAATTATATTTACGGCGGGGTTTCCGTGCCCCAGGTTGTTGGTCTGGACCTGACTTTTCAAAACGATCAGGGGGAATTTTTTACAAAACGCATCCAACACTTCTACGGGCAGTTTGGCTTCTTCAAATTCTTTCGCGACGATAGTTTTCTCGAACCATCGCTTTGGGTAAAATATGTGCCCAACGCCCCGGCAAATATTGACGTCAACGTGCGTTATCAGCTTCCAGCGCCGCTCTGGATCGGTGCCGGCGGCTCTTCGGCAGGTACCGTACACCTCGAAACCGGGTTGAACCTGGGCAGCGACCTGGGCCTCGACAGCAACCTCCGGCTGGGCTACGGCTTCGACTATTCATTTAGCAATTTCGGCCCTTTTGCCGGAAACACCCATGAAATTAATCTCTCCATCTCGTTCCAAAGGTGATACAATATCCCTTCCACTGCCCGGCGTACCGCTACCGGGAAGTCGTAATATTCAACAGATATTTTAACCTTAAGCAGAACGTTCAATGTGGGACATTATAAATTCAGTTCCTTCCATGAAAAAAATCATAATCGCTGCAGCTATTGCCTGCATGGCCACTGCAGTGTCCTGGGCACAGCCGACTTTCACTTTTTCATCCGCCTCCCCTTGTACGGGGGAAGAATTTTGCGTGGATATTACCGTTAAGGATTTCACGGATATTACCTCGTTGAAATTCCCAATCCGCTGGGACCCGAAAGTGATCAAACTCACCGGGATCGGCCAGTTCAACCTTCCGAGCCTTACCGCTGCCAACTTCGACACGACCAGGTCCGCCGAGGGGCTGGCTTTCCTCGATTGGCAGGGCCTGCCGTGCCAGGCAGGTACGCAGGCAATCACCCGGGAAGACGGCCTCAGGATTTTCCGCCTGTGTTTCCGTGCCATCGGGGGCTTCGGGGCCAATACGTTCATTGAAATCACCGACGATCAAACCTTGTTCGACGACCCCGAGCCAATCGTCGTCCGGCGGCCCCCCGCGTGTTTCAATATCGGCCTGATTCAAAGAAAGTCCTTTATCTCCCTCTGCGTCCGCCCGCTCAGCCTGATCGGGTCGAATACCAAGGGCAATACCGGCGACCTGGTCTGTTTTGACGTAGGCGTGAGCGGCTTCGACGCCCTGGCCAGCCTTCAGTTTACCATGGACTATGACTCCTCCGTCCTGCAGTTCTCCAATATCCTCCTGACCGACAAATTGCGCAACCTGACCCGGGAGAGCTTCGGTACACCCGATCGCCCGAGTATCGGCAAGGGCAGGATCACCATGTCCTGGAACTGGACGGATATACAAATCCCCAGTATTACCGTGCCGGACAGCACCGTCATTTTCCAGGCCTGCTTCAATGTCGTCGGGCGTTGTGAATCTATCGGATCGCTCCGCTTCTCCTCCAGCCTTACCCCGATGGAGGCGATCAAAATCGTCCAGGATACCCAGTACTCGATACCTACCATCCTTGTGCCAGGGCAGCTTCGGGTAGAAACCTGTGCCCCGACGGGATTACAGGTGATTGCCGATTGCGGCCCGGAAGTTAATTTCGGCAATGAGGTATGTGTAAAGGTCAAGGCCCGCGGGATGCAGAACATCAACCAGTTCACCTATCTGATGAACTTTAATTCGAATATCCTCAGGTTCAAGGAGGTGCGCACCCTGGCCAGTACCGTGCAAATCCCCAATTTCAATAAAACCAGCCATTTTAACACCCTCAACGCTGCGAAAGGCGTGATCGGTATCAACTGGAACGCGCCCGTGCCTACGGCCACGGCCAACGTTGCCGATGGCACGGACATCTACGAAGTATGTTTTGAAGTAATCGGCCTTGGGGGAAATGCCCCGGTGGGCTTCGATCCGGCTACTGCAGTGGTGCGGCGTACCGGCAGCAACCTGAATATTGGGATCGCACCGTCCAACTGCGCGGTGCGCATCAAACAACCCGAGAGCCTGCTGGTGCGGATTGCAGGTGCCCAGGGCGCCCCCGGGGATACGGTTTGTCTGGGGCTGACAGCGGGCAATAGCCTGACCGGGCTTACGGACCTGGATTTTTCCCTCCTCTGGGATCCCGGTCATGTCCGTTTTACTGCGGTCAAAAATATCCAGATCCCAGGGGCGAACCTGACCAATTTTGGTACCGAAGGCGCAGAGGGCGGCCTGCTGTCGCTCACCTGGTCCTCGGTTGCACCCGTTGACCTCACCATCGGCACCAGGTTATTTGATGTGTGTTTTCAAGTAGCTGGCAAAGCCCCTGGCGAGATCGGGGAAAAAGAAAACTGCGATGAAGTCGCCCTGCTCGAAATTCCGCTGGTGTTAGAACCAAGGGCGGTGACGGTAAACTCGCAGGGGGAAAATATCGGCATCAAGTTTATCCCCGGGGAGGTCTGTATCCTCAATCCTGTCGGATTTTTCCTGCTGATCGGAAAAGACGCTGCTTACCGGGGCGATACGGCATGTGTAGATTTCAGGGTGAATGGGTTTACGGGGATTACCGGGGCGGAGTTTAGTATTACCTGGGCCCCATCGGAGCTTAGGTTTGCACGGGCAATCCCCAGAGGGCTGCCTGGCCTGCAAGCGGCTAACTTCAACACGGCCAATGCAGGCGTGGGGATTGTTGATTTTCGTTGGGCGGGTAACCCCTCGGGAATAACCTTGCCGGATAGCGCCCTGATTTTTGAAGTCTGCTATGTGCCTGTGGGCACGGCCGGAAAGTGTGTGCCGATCGAGGTGACTGCCCGGCCCACGCCATCTGCAACGACTGTAACCGGCCAGGGGAGCGTATATCCGCTCAGTGGGGAGGCGTGTATTCTGGACCGACTGGTGATTACAGAAAGGGTTATTACCCCTGTCACCTGCCCGAATACGGCAGATGGGACGGTATCGTTGAAAGTTGAGGGGGGTAAAGGGAATATCTTCTTTTTCTGGGAGTCAACACCCCGGCAGTTCACGAGTAAAGCGATCCGGCTGCCGGTCGGTAAGGTTGCCGTAACGATTTTCGACGAGTCCCGCCCTCCGCTCATCCTGCGCGATTCGTTCGAAATCAAAATGACCGATACGTTGCCTACCGCAAATGCCGGGGCCGATAGGGTGCTGGGGTGTAACCCACCATTCACGCTGCTTTCGGGCTCCGGTTCCACCGGGCCCCAGTTTGCATACTCATGGAGTACCACTTTTGGCAATCTTCCGGGGGATTTGCAAAAGCCCAGCGTAATTGCAGGGGCGGCAGGGGATTACTATCTGACGGTGTTCAACCGGAACACCGGCTGCCAGGTGCGGGATACGGTCAAGGTGCTCCCGCCCAACCGCCCGGAGGCCGTCGTTTTCAGCGAGCAACAATTCAACTGTACGGCGGATACCATCGTCCTGAACGCAGGACGTTCCTCTACCGGCGATTCGATTTCTTATAAATGGTCACCTTTAGATGGGGGCGATATCTTCCCCGGGGACGAAACAAAGCTCCTCCCCAGAATTCTGTCCCCCGGGCTTTATCTCCTCGAAGTACGCAATATCATCAATGGTTGCTCTGATACGGCTTCCGTCCGTGTGGAGGATGCTGTCGAGGTGCCCCTGGCCAAAGCGGGCAGCGACCGTGAGCTGCTCTGCGACGGAAAACCCGTCGAACTGGACGCTTCCGGATCGGGCAATTCCAGGCCCGTGCAGTACTCCTGGCTGGACAGTCTGGGCAAACAGATCGCAGCAGGTGCTGCGGTGCAGGTCGGTAAAGCAGGAACGTACTACCTGAGGGTGAAGGAGGACGGCAGTGGTTGTACTGCAACGGATACGGTAAAAGTCTTTGCAACGACCAAATATCCGATTGTTGATGCAGGGCGCGACACTGCCCTCACATGCAGAAGCCCGGAGCTGCGCCTGACGCCCACCGTGAAAAATTCCCAGAATTTCAAAGTACAATGGACCGGTTTTGAAAGTGGATCGGCGGTGATTTTCGGGGATACCGTTTTGCAGCCGCTTGTATCCAGGCCGGGCCGCTTTGTCCTGAGGGTAGAAGACAGCGGGAGCAGATGCGTAGCTTTTGATACCCTGCTGATCGGGGAGGATAAAATTCCACCGGTCGTTGATGCGGGAAAAGCAGATACGCTTTCCTGCCGTAAGCCTGTCGGAACCCTTGTCGCTTCCGCGCCAGCCGGCGGGATTGCTTCGTTTTGGACGTTAAACGGAAAGCAATTCGGCACGGACAGCCTTACCGTCAGGGCCGCTGCGGCAGGTACTTATTATTTCAGGGCAACAAATACCAGGAGCGGCTGTTTTTCCACGGACTCTACGATGGTTACGTCGGTTATCGAAACGGTGTCGGTGTCTTCTGCGACAACCGACGCCAGGATAACCTGCTCCTCTGATGAAGTGGCGCTGCAGGCGGCAGCAACAGCGCCTTCAGGTAGCGCCAACTATCTTTTTAACTGGAGGGCAGGCCCTGGTGGGCTGATCCTTTCCGGTGGCAACACGGCAAATCCAAGGGTCAGGGGATCTGCTAAATATATCGTCGAGGCGACGAGCCCACTGAGTGGTTGCAAGGGGACGCTGGAGATATCGGTAGGGGCAGATACGCTGGTACCCGCTGCCAATGCCGGCAGGGATACCTTCCTGACCTGTACGCGCACGACGGTCACTTTAAGTGGTAATGGCTCTGCTACAGGGGCAGATATCCAGTATGCCTGGTCTGCTACGGGGACTACCGCAGCACCCAGCCCGTCAGGCGCAATCGCAGGTGCTGTTGTGGCCCCCGGGACGTATGTGCTCACCGTCCGGAACAATACCAATGGTTGCTTCGCAAGGGATTCCGTAAGGGTGACGATTGATACCCTAAGGCCTCAGGTGGCGATTGCGCCACCTTCCCCGCTCACCTGCAAGGTCGCGGAGATCACATTGGACGGAACCAACTCTGACCGGGGCGCTGTCTATACCGCAGCCTGGTCGGGCGTAAACGGGCAAGCTACGGCACCTGCGGGCAGCCCCTATCAGGCGAGGGTCAGCGCAGCCGGCGATTATCGCCTCCAGGTAACCGATAGCAGGAACGGCTGTACAGGTACGGCAGTAGCTACTGTTCCGGAGGACAAGGTAAAGCCGACGGTAAGCGTGGTCAGAAATGTTTTGCTGCCTTGTGCAGGGGCAGTAGTGAGCCTGAGCGGTGCAGGGTCCTCGGCGGGGCAAAATTTTGCTTATCTGTGGACTACCCTTGGTGGTACAGGTACGATCACCGATGAAACGACGCTCACTCCAAAAATCAATACTGCCGGCATCTACGGCCTGTTGATCAACAACACCGTGAATGGCTGTTCGGACACTGCCACTGTTAGCGCTGTGGTTGACCCCAATCTTGCCAAAGCGCAAGCGGGCGCAGATCAGGTTACCTGTACCGATGATGCACAGATCACTGCCGCCCTGCCTGCCGGATCTACAGGGGTATGGTCGAGTAAGACAGGGGCCTCCATCGAGATGCCCAACGATTTCGTTACCGAGGTGTTCAGCCTTAAAGTAGGCCGGAACGTATTTGTCTGGACTTTGTCAAAGCCGCAATGCCCCAATTACAGCTCGGATTCCCTGATTATTACCCGGGAAGAGCCACCCGTAGCCAATAACGACCAGGTCGTACTGGAATCCGGGCTGCGCCGTCTTGCCCTGAATGTCGTACAGAACGACCAGCTCAATACCACTACGGGTACTTTGGTGAAAGTCATTGCAAGCCCGAAGATTGGGCGCATTGATTCGATTGCAGGGCCGGTAGTTGCCTACGCTATCGCCCCCCGGCTCTTCGGCACGGACGGCTTTACCTATCAACTTTGTAACCAGGCCTGCCCGACCCTCTGCGATACGGCGTCCGTACAGATAGATGTCAAGTTCGACCCCGAAGCTGCGCGGGAGCCGGTTGCCAATACCATTACCCCGAACGGCGACGGTACCAACGATGAGCTGCGGTTCGAAATCCTCGACTTCGCCGACCCGGAATTCTTCCCCGATAATGAAATCATAATTTTTAACCGCTGGGGGAATATTGTCTTCAAAGCCAGGCCTTATAATAATGACTGGAGGGGGCAAAATAGTGTCGGGCAGGAATTGCCCCACGCAACCTATTACTATATCCTGAGGCTGGATATTTCCAGGGGCTTGATTATCAAAGGGGATATTACGATAATCAAATAACGCAGCGTGCGTTGTCCGGCATGATAGGGCAGGCCGTACCGATGTGCCCGTCTAAAATAGCGGCGAAACTTTATACTGAGGCCGTGGGCGTTGTGTAAAAAGTCTTTTGCCGCCTTCGGCGGCAGAATATTCTTCTGAGAGGGGTTGTGTGAAAAGTCTTTTTACGGCGCTTCGCGCCAAATAATCTTTTAAGGGGTTGTGTAAAAAGGTTTTCCTTGGCGCTTCGCGCCAAATTAAATTTGGATGGAGACATCTTTTTCGAATCCCCTCAAAACCCTAAGGTAAGCTACTGGGCATAAGCCATACGGACCATGT
>JBMOJO010000317.1:0-3857 GCA_049315745.1 Saprospiraceae bacterium
GGGGCGAATAAACATTCGCCCAACGATCCCCGGCAATATTACCCATGGGATAAAAATGGCGACAATATCCGAACCGGCGGTTTTTTCGAAAATGTACACGCAAACCTGATATGGGGGATACAACGCTCCGGGGCGGCGTGTAAAAGTAACCCGCCGTGGGTTTTGCCGGGCACGGTATTTCAAAATATCCAGCAGCTTAAGGAAAGACCAGAATCTTCGATACTGCTTTCCAGCAGGTCCTACCGACACCGGCCCTCCCTCTTCTGGCTATTTGCCCTGAAAAAACAGGGACAGGGACACTTATCTGTTCAGAGGCAGTCATCCGACTTTACTTTTGAGCTACGGGACGAAGACAAGGCGGAAGCCTATGTTGTTGTTGCGATTGTCGGGGTTGTTGTTGTTGCGGTTCGCCGAACGGCAGTTCTCCGCGTTGTTGTTCCAACTACCGCCGCGCAGGACGCGGTTCGTACCCACGATAAGTGCCCTTTTCTTATAATCGTTATGCTGGAATACGCATAGGATCAAACATCTCATTTTTTCCGACACGATGACCCATCACAACAGATCTACTCTATTTCTCTATGTTGATTCACCTTAGCCCTGAAACCCTTTGCCTCTGCGTGCCAGGTAAAAGCCGTCAACGGCAAAACATGCCTTTGATAATCGCGCTGAGTCCAGGTACCGCTTTTTAGGAAAGACCAATATAGTAACATCTTTTGTATATAACGCTTTCGGCTGCGCTGTGCCAATAGGGTCTGCCCCGGGTATAATAAGTACCCCAGAAAGGGAAGCCCGCGGTCATTTCGGTTCAGGCAGAAAGGTTTCAGCTCCAGGTTCAGGGAGCACTTCAAATATTCCGCGTACTGATGTCCTGCTTCGATTAGGGCCGGTTTGTCCGAATGCCACAATACCATATCGTCCATATAGCGGACATAAGCGGGCACCTTTAACTTTTCTTTGGCATAATGATCGGCGCTCGTCAGGTAATGGTTGGCAAAATATTGGCTCGTAAGGTTGCCAATGGGAACCCCACAGTAGGGAGCTGCCTCGTAACTACTGATGATCCGGTCAAAAATACCGAGCAAGGACGCGTCCTTGAACATACGGCAAAGCTGGCTCCGCAACACCGCATGGTCTATACTGTCAAAATATTTGCGCACATCCAGTTTGAGGTACCAGGCATAGTTCCTCGTGTACGTTTTTGCCTTTTCCACTGCAGCATACGTGCCTTTGCCGAGCCGGCTCGCGTAGCTATCGTTTATTTGCCACTTCTCAAAAAACGGGTGGCATACGTTCATCAGTGCATGATGCAATACCCGCTGCTCAAAAGGCGCGACACATATCTGACGTTTCTTTGGGTCATAGACAATGAAAAAATGGTAGCCGCCAGCCTCTACCGCCCCAGACAGGATTTGTTCCCGAAGTTGCTTCAGGTTGGCATATAAATCCTGCGCATATCGCTCCACCGAAGCCTTTTTGCTTTTCCCCTTTTGCGCTTTGTAAAAAGCCAGTTCAAGGTTAGACAAATCTGCGATTTGGTCAAGAAGATACCCCTGTCGTTTCATCTTTTTCAGGTGCTTTGATGAAGTACCTGGCGTAGCGCGCCACTTTTTTTTCTCCTATGCCTTTTATGGACAGCATGTTTTTTTCCGTAATTTCTTCCAAACGGGCCATCTCGGACAGTTCTTCATCTGTGAATACGATAAAGGCAGACACTGCCTCCTCGGCAGCCACTTTTTTCCTGATTTCCCGGAGCTTCGAGAACTTCTGGAAAGTCGCTTCATCCAGGACCTTGCGGTAGTCCACTTTCTCCTGGGCACCACCTTCCCTCTCCCCGTAGCCCCGCTCGATATAACGCACACAAAAACACCAGCTTGCCCCGTGTGCATTGCCGATCAACTGGCTATCCACCTCCAGTATTTTGTGCCCCCGAAGAAAAGTGTTCAACTCCTTCAGCGCTGTTCCATTGTCCCCTAACGGAACCGTAAAGATTTGCACCTGCATAATATTTCGGTTTTTTCAAAAAATTCGACCGGCTTACGCCGGTATAAACCCCCTACACCCGCTCGCACCCTCCGAAAAGGCCCCCGGCGGCTCGTCCCTCACCGCCTTTGCCTTTTCTCCGGGCACTCGCTCCCTTAGCTCAAAAGTAAAGCCGGACCCTGCCAACTGACTACGGGACGAAGACAAGGCGGAAGCCTATGCTGTCGTAGCGAAAGTCGGGGGTGTCGTAGTTGCGGATCGCCGAACGGCAGTGCTCCGCGTTGAAGCTCCAACTACCGCCGCGCAGGACGCGGTCCGTACCCCCAGAAGGTCCAACCGGATTATCCTTGGGCTCCTCCTGATAATCCCCATACCAGTCCCAGCACCACTCCCATACATTACCGCTCATACCGTACAGCCCGAACGCATTCGCCTTTTTACCCCTTACAGGGCGCGTACGGCTGCCACTGTTTGCACCATACCAGGCATAATCCTCCAATGTATCTTCTGAGTCCGTCCCAGCCCATTCCTGTTGCTTACCCCCTCGGGCCGCATACTCCCACTCCGCCTCCGTCGGCAAACGGTAGCCCGGGCCCCTCGGATCGGGCCATTCTACATTATTTTCTTCTAAACCTCTATATGCCCCGACCAGGCCCTTTCGTTTGCTCAGCCAATTCGCATAACGCACTGCATCGTACCAGCTCACATTCACCACCGGGTTATCCCCTCCAATCCCCCAACCTGGCGCTTCAGGCATCTCAACCCCATTCCCCTGCTCTACAACAGCATACAACCCATACTGCCACCACGTTACCTCCGTTGCCCCCATCTGGAAATCGGATACTACTACGCGATGGGGAGACTTTTCATCATCATATCGCTCACTCCCCATCGTAAACTCCCCGCCTTTTATCTCCACCATCTCCGGAAAGTAGCGCGCCTGCAAAAACGCATCCCGTTGCCCATCCAGATCGCGCAGCGCAGTGCGCAGCCCTGCCAGGTCTTTTGGCCCTTGGGCCATCAGCCGGCGGCCTGCCAATCGGTAGGCCGTATCCAGAATGCCCCAGGCGTGGGGCAGGTCACCCGTCTCGCCATACCAGAATACCGGTTCCAGCAGCGCGGAAGCGAGGCTATCTTTTGAAACCCCGAGCGGAACTAAACTGTATATTTTCTCCACTGCCCCCGCGTATTCCATGCGATAAATCAACCCCTCAGCATCCCGAAGTGAAAGCCGTACCACTTCCCCCAGTGCCCGCTGCGTCTCGGTCAGCGCCTTGCTGGCCTTTGCCGCGTTCTCTTCCGCCTCCTGGGTCTTGGCCTGCGCAATGCGGTAGTTCTCCTCCGCTTTCTGTCGTTGCTCCTCCGTCGCCGCTTTTTCTTTTTGCACCTGTTGCAAGGCCGACAGCGCGCGGGATTCCGCCTCCTGGGCTATGCGTAAGTTCTCCTCCGCCTTCCGCCGCTGTTCCTCCGTCGCCGCTTTTTCTTTTTGCACCTGTTCCAAGGCCGACAGTGCGCGCTTCTCCTCTTTTTGTGCTTTGCTCAGGCTAGCTTCTGCCTCCTGTGTCTTTTGCTCTGCCAGGACGGTCTTCTCTTGTGCCACTACTGCACTCGAATCCGCGATAAGCCGTTGCGCCTCGGCATTATCCCGCGCCGCACGGGCTTCCTGCGCGCTCTTTTCCGCTTTCACTTTCTCCCGGTTTACCGCCTGCGACTTGTTCCATGCCAATACTGCCAGGAATACCCCTGCCACCGCAAGGGCCCCCGCTCCCCAGGCCAGCCAGGTAGCACGACGTTTGGCCCGCTCGGCAATTTCCCGCTGGGCTTCGGCTTCCATGCGGAGCCTGGCTTCTTTTTCTGCACGTTCTCTTTCCCTT
>JBMOJO010000318.1:0-3854 GCA_049315745.1 Saprospiraceae bacterium
CTGGTGCGTTTGGATATGCCTGCCGCCCGAAATGCGCTGGACAGACTGTGACCGGTTGCGGGCCTTTTCCTGTTACAGCCCAATCAGATGAAGGCCAGGTATCACCTGATCCACCCGTTCGCTGGCATATCGAGAACCGTCTGATCATACGGTGAACCCTAGGAGGATAGGCAGTAAAAGTAGGGGCTACAAGCCCCGTACAAAATAGGGGAAAATACCACCTAGATAGGGGAAAATGCATTTCCCCTATTTTTTTTTCCTATACCGGAAGACATCAACTAATTTTCCCATGCGGAAAACGGATATTCTTTTCTCCGTGCCAATCCATTCTTTTGGATATGGGGGGAGCTGCCCAGCAGAACGGGCAACCCCTCTCTGCCCGGGTGGGTTGGCATACAACCTGCTTATTGTTGACCATATATCAAACCATTTGACATGAAGAAAATGACCTTACCTTTTGGGATGTTGCTATTTATTTCGATTGCCCTTGCGAGTTGTAGCGGCAATACTATTGAAAGCGATGCAAAAAAAATCGCCGAACTCCAGTGTAGGGCTATGCAATTGCTGGGGAAAGCGATGTCTGCGGGCAGTAACTACACGGCCGTCTTGGAAGAAAGCAGAAAAGTATCTGAGGAAGCTGATGCTTTGGTGAAGCAAATGGAAAAAAAATATACTTCTCAAGCCGACAAGGAAAAACTGGCAATGTCCATGTTGAAGGCATTAGGGGAATGTAAATAACCTGCATTAACCAGTGGAGACGGATCCCACTTAAAAAACAGGCGTATTCCGAAAAGCCTTACGAGTAGGAAAACACTTAAAGGAAACCTATTATGCAAACCGTTTTTTTGACCTCCACTTTGTTCAGCCTGTTGTTTGGCAGTTTGATGGGTGGACTGATTCTAATGCTCCTCGCCAAACACATAGGCAAGATTTCCAGTGCGACTTTTGGGAACTCCTTCATCGTTTGCCTCATAGCTTCGGCAATATATGCAGCTATTTGGTACCTGGTGGGGATGAAAGCTTTGACGATGAGTTTTGCCAGCATATTGGCCATCAACCTGGTCGTATTGTCTGCAGCTTATGTCTCTACAGGTAAACTGGTTTGGAAGTGTACCTGGACACAATCCCTCAAGGCCAATAGCTTATGGATAGTAGCTTACTCGCTTTTGACGGGCTTTTTGTTGGGGTCTTCGATTTAAATAATTCTATCAACGTTTTGGTACAATGAAAGCAGAAAATCAGAAGTACTGCTCTGAGTGTGGTAACTTGATCCACCTAAGAGCGGAAATTTGCCCGAGTTGCGGGGTTAGGCAGGCGAATGGCAGCCAGGAGTTGTCCGCCTCGGAAATGAAAACCAAGTGGCTTACCACCCTACTCCTGTGTTGGTTTTTAGGTATTTTTGGTATCCATCGTTTCTATACCGGGCATACGGGTATAGGCGTGGCACAACTATTGACCTTGGGCGGGTGTGGGATTTGGACCTTGGTGGACCTGATTGTTATCGCGGTGGGCAACTTCAAGGATGCCCAGGGCAATGTGATAAAAAGTGCATGAGGTGCATAGGCGGGTTTGGGGTTATCTGATGGGCAAAAAGCTGCTATTTTTCGCCGGGTCGTACTTTTTTACATCTGCCCTTGCCAAGGCTTTTACGCCTGCTGACTTTTGCATACCCTGCCTGTGGAACCTTCTATTCGGCGTACGATGCCCCGGTTGTGGGTTGACAACGGCTTTCGTCGCATTGGTCCGCTTGGATTTTCTTGCGGCGTATGAGAGCAACGCGCTTATTTTCATCCTGCTGCCCCTTGGATGGTACTTGGTGGCTGTGGATTTTTCCCGATATTTGGGCAGTCTTGGCAAACCAGGATAAAATACTGAGAATATGGCACCTAAACACACCCTCCGGAACAAACTCCGCTATTGGTTCGACAACTTGATGGGCAGGGGCGCTCCGGCGATGCTCCTGCTCCTCGCAGGGCTTTCGGGGCTAATTATCTTCGTGGGAACCATCGCCTTGATCCTTTTCAAGGTCTCGGTACCCGAGGGCACAGACACCGTGGGCATGCTCGAAGCGTTCTGGATGAGCCTCATGCGCGCTATGGACGCGGGGGCAATGGGGGCGGATAACGGGTGGGGGTTCCGGGTAGTATCCCTCCTGGTGACGCTTGGAGGGATTTTTGTCCTCTCCGCCCTCATAGGCGTTATCAACAGCGGCATCGAAGCCAAACTGGACAGCTTGCGCGAAGGTAGGAGCGCGGTGCTGGAATCAGGCCATACGCTGATTTTGGGCTGGTCTGACAAAATTTTCACCATTCTATCCGAACTGGTCATCGCCAATGCTAACCAGCCCAAGCCGCGGATAGTGGTCTTGGCGCTGATGGACAAAGTCTCTATGGAAACGGCAATCCGCGAGGCTGTCCCTTTTTGGGGCAAAACAAAAATCATTTGCAGGAGCGGTAGGCCGGATAAAATCTCAGACCTCGACCTCGTGAACCATCAGGGGGCAAAAAGTATCGTCATCCTCGGGCCAGACGACAGCGATTCGGATTCGATGGCCATCAAAACCATCCTGGCCCTGACCAACCATCCGAACCGCAGGCCTTCCTCCTACCATATCCTCGCCGAAATACGGGATCCAAAAAACGCAGAAATCGCTCGCTTGATCGGTAAAGACGAAGTCGAAACCATCTTATCGGATGAGATCATCGGAAAAATCATCATCCAGACTTCCCGCCAGAGCGGGTTGTCCGTTGTCTATCAAGAACTCTTTGATTTCAGTGGGGATGAAATCTATTTTGCGGAGGTGAAAAAAACTCAGGGCCTTACTTACGGGGAAGCCCTGTTCATGTTCGAAGATTCTGCCGTCATGGGGATTTACAAATCAGAAAGTGGCAGGGTCTTGTTAAACCCCCCTTCCGGTCTTTGTATAGAAGCCGGCGACCAGCTCATAGCCATTGCCAGCGACGACGACGCCATCGTACCCAACCCTATGAACCCTGGCGAAATTACCAAAACAGCCATCTACCATGCAGAACCTCCTTCCCCCCAACCGGAAAACACCTTGATCCTGGGCTGGAACAAAAGGGCGGAGATCCTACTCCGGGAAATCAATAACTATGTACAACCGGAATCCCAGTTGCAAATCGTGAGCCTATACGAACTTGACGAGGCATTCATAGAAATCGCCAACCAAACCTACCCGAACCTCCACATCCGGTTTCTACAAGCGGACACAACGAGCCGCAAAGTCATCGAAGCACTGAACGTTTTCGACTATGACCATATCCAGGTACTTTGCTACCGGGAAAACCTCGATATCCAGGAAGCGGATGCTAAAACCCTGGTCACCCTGCTCCACCTGAGGGCACTGTCGGAAGAAAAAAATATCCACCTCCGGGTAGTTTCGGAAATGCTGGATATCCAAAACAAGGAACTGGCCGAGGTAACGAAAGCCGACGATTTTATTGTCAGCGATAA
Organism: Saprospiraceae bacterium; assembly: GCA_049315745.1. Taxonomy (GTDB): domain Bacteria; phylum Bacteroidota; class Bacteroidia; order Chitinophagales; family Saprospiraceae; genus JADJPL01. Next base: position 3,475 of record JBMOJO010000318.1, read on the forward strand.
ACTCATCAGTCTGTTGATCGGCCAAGTCAGCGAAAACAAAGGACTGATGCCGGTTTTTGAGGAACTACTTACGGAAGAGGGCTGCGAGATCACCCTCAAGCCTTACGAAGGATACCTCACTGAAAATGCATCCGTCAATTTTTATACCGTACTCGAAAGCGCGCTCCAAAAAGGGCAAACCGCCATCGGCTACCGACTCGCACACCTGGCCGACTCGCACGCCCATGCCTATGGCGTCGTGCTCAACCCCTCCAAATCCACCCTCATCCAGTTTGCCCCCGGGGATAAGATTATCCTGCTTTCCGAAGACTGAAACGGCCCACCGCTCAGCCTGCCCCCGTCTATTTTTTAAGTAAAAAAGTACCCGAAAGGGTGCAAAA
>JBMOJO010000319.1:0-3852 GCA_049315745.1 Saprospiraceae bacterium
AACGACAAGTCCACCCATTTTTTCGTGGCAGAAATAGGTCTGTTAATTTCCTTGGTTCCATCCACTACACTGATGAGCTTCAAGGTGAAGCTTTTTGCACCGTCGGGCGCCCAAACCTGCAGGTTGAGCTGCGGGAAGCTTGTCAGGCTAAAGCTTGCAGGGAGCAGGGCTTTAAGGCCGCCAAGTTTGGAACTTCCTTTTGTGTAGGAACCAACTTTGTCAGTAGTATTGGCGCCGGATTTGTCCGGGTTGTTTATGCCTCCGTTGAATTTTCCGAATACAGACTCAGCTCCGAGGGATTCCCAGGTTTGCTTCGGCGTAGGTTCGAAATCTTCGAGTTTGACCAGGCCCTGCTCTTCGAGGCGGATATCGTCTATATAGTAAATGGTATCCTTGCCAGGATCTTTTCCTGCGTTGAAGAAGAAGACCAGTTTTTGGAAGGCACGCCCTGCTTCACCACTGAAATCGGCAGCATATTCGACCCATTTTTTGGTTTCGGTTACCTGGCGGTCAATTTCCTTGTTGCCTCCGGTACCTTCCATTTTGAACTTGAGTGTGCCTGCTACGGGCGCCCATACTTTGATTTTCACGACGTTTCGGTCTTGCAGCGGAATATTTTCCCCGTCAAAATCCAGGACAAGGGCATGCCACTCCCCAGTGCGGTCGTTGTAGCGGCCTACCTTGGGACTGTCGTTTGCAGAGCCTTTGTCGGGATTGTCCACTACCGTCACATCGTTAAATCCGGGGTTGGCGTACGCAATGTTGCGCTGACATTCAAAATCGTCGAGCATGGAAACGACCTTCTGGACGCCCTCACAAGCCCCGGATGGCTCTACGATCAGGTTGTCAAAGAGGTAGGTGCCTCCGCTGGTATCCACTCCAGGGTCAAAAAACAGAAGGATTTTACTGAGGTCGGGAATGTCTTTGGCAGCGCTGAAATTAAAGGTGTATTCGATCCATTGCCCGGTGACGGCAATATTCTTCTTCTCCTCGATGCGCTTGGAGTTGTCTTTATTTTCCATTTTGAAAATAAAGGAAGTCGGCCGTTCTGCTTTCACCATGATCCGGAACTGGTTGTAGCGGGAAAGGTTGAGCGGTTGTGCGAGTTCGGTGAGGAAAAGGCTGTAGGCGGAACCTTGCTTTTTGGTATATGATCCGACCTTACCACCTGTATTGAGCTTTAAGGTGTCCCCTCCTGCCGGATTGTCAATGACGGCAAACTGTCCCTCTTTGGCGTCCCAGTTGAGCCTTGCTCCATCTTCGAAATTTTCGAGGACAAAAAATGCAGGAGCTTCCTCCAGTCGCAGGTCATCAAAAAAGTAGATATCGTTGGCCCCGGGCAATACGCCGGCATTGAAGAACAGGACCAGTTTCTGGTATTTTTTCCCCTGTTGGTTGGTAAAGTCAGCAGAATATTCTACCCATTTATTGAGCTCTGTAATCTGGGCGTCAATTTCATTACCACCATCGGTACCTTCCATTTTAAATTTCAAAGTTCCTGCTTTTGCGGCCCATACCTTGATTTTGACCACGCTGCGCTGTTGTAGTGGAATGTCACCTGAAAAACCGACGACAAAGGCATGCCATTCGCTGAGCGTATCGCGGTAACGCCCTACTTTATCGCTGGTATTGATACCGGTTTTGCTTGGGTTGTTGACTACGGTAAAATCCACATACCCCGGATCGGCGTAAGAAGCAGATCGGTTGCATTCGAAATCGTCGAGGATGGAGGGGTTTGCAGCGACACCGGAACAAGCCTCCGCGATGAGGTTATCAAAGAGATAGACATCACTGGAACCTTCCACTCCGGGGTCGAAGAACAGGATAACCTTGTTGAGCGCTGTAGAACCCTTCTTCGCGGCGAAGTTGAAGGAATATTCGACCCATTGGTTGGGAACAGCGATCCGTCGGGTTTCTTCAACGAAATCTCCGCCGCCTTCGAGTTTGAAAATGAAGTTGGTGGCTTTGGGCGCTTTCACCATAATCCTGAACCGGTTGTTGGTAGCAAGATTCAGGGGCTGCGCCAATTCGGCAATGAGCAGGCTGTAGGCGCGGTCTGCCTGCTTGGTATAGGCACCTACCTTACCGCCTCTGTTAAGGCGCAGGGTATCTCCGCCTGCCGGGTTGTCAACGATTGCGAAGGAACCGTCTGCGGCCCTCCAGGGCATTTTCGCCCCTCCTTCAAAGTCTTCCAGCACCACCTGGCCAAAAGCCAGCATGGGCAGCAGGAAGAGGAGAAGAGGCAGGATAGTTGAGTAACGTAACTTCATCGTTTGCATTTTAGGTTGAGTAAATTATGGTTGGATGATAAAGACCGTACTGGTATATTGGTTTCCTGCGTTCAGGCGCAACACATAAGCTCCGGGGGCGATGCCCTGGAGGGAAAGGGGGATGCGGTTTCTTCCCTCCGCTTGCTTTACAGGACCGTAGGACAGATATTGTTGGCCGTTGAGGTCATAGACACTGATCTGGACGTTTTCGGAATGGCTAAGCTGAAATTCCACCCAGGTTTGTTGTCCTGCAGGATTAGGACTAAGGCGAAGTTTGAAATGGTCAGGCCCGAGGTATTCCGGCTCATTTACCGGCGTTGCTGCGGAAAAACCTGTTTTTTCAAGGGCAAGTTGGATTTCAGGGGCTTGCATGAAAAGGTCCCAGAGCAAACCGCTGCGGTAGTTTTCGATCATCGCCAGGATAGGGCCCTGGTCAATGGCGAGATAGGTATTGGCAAACCAGTTTTCCTTTAGGTTGAATGCGTCGTAGAAGCCCATTGGCCCCCAAAGCCTGGAGCCGTATTCGCGGTAGAAATGCTTAAGGGCAGCAAGCGACTCTTCCGGGGTGTAGGGCATGGAACTTATGGCCGCCGTCGGTGCAATCGTACCGTTGTCGCCCCCGGAAGTAGGCTCATGCGCCATATACCCCACGAGGGGGTCGTCAGAGGCGGTAAGCCCCCAGCAATTCGGCCCATACCCAGGAAATTTCTTTGGGTTGAGGATGCAATAGGCCCGGTTGATGAGGGTCTGGTTGCGGTTTTGCTCGAAATAATTGGCGTACTGGTCTTTTTTATTTCTCGGATCGAAGCCCATAAAGGAATAATGGGTAAAAAACAAAGGCCCACCGCCTACGCCCCCAAGAGGCAACTTGAACCCATAATAGCTCGCCCCATTGCGTATCGCGCCATTGTTGGCCCAGCCACTGTCCCACAATCCCAGGGGTAGCGGAAAAGTTGGGGAGGCATATCCGAGCAAATACACGATTTTGGTCTCGTTCCATCCGCGTACGGGGAGGTTGATGCTGAATTGGTAATTGGGCGACCAATGCCAGTATATCGCTGTTTTGCCTTGTCGGTACCAGTTCCAGTCAACAGCCTGCCACAGGGCGTTTATCCTTGTTCTGATATTGCTTTCATCGGTAGTATTATCGGAGAAAAACTGCCTTGCTGCCAGCAAACCCTGAAACAGGAAAGCGGTCTCCACGATATCCCCTCCGTCGTCCTTGCTGCTGAAAGGGATTACTTTTCCCGAATTGCCATCCATCCAATGGGGAAATGCGCCTTTGAAGCGGTCTGCTTTTTCCAGGAACCCCAGTATTTTAAGCATGCGCTCTACTCCTTCCTTCCGCGTAATGAATCCCCGGTGGATACCGGTGAGCAGGGCCATCACTCCGAATCCGCTTCCGCCGGTGGTAACTACGTTGTTGGAAGTATTGCGCTCTCGTGCCATACCGGATACCGGATGCGCAAAGTCCCAGAAGTACCTGAAGGTATAGCGCTGGACCATATCCAGGAACCGGGTATCGTCCATAAGCGAAAGGGCTGCGGAAACAGCGGGGGAGGGTGCGGATTCCTGTCCGCCC
>JBMOJO010000320.1:0-3826 GCA_049315745.1 Saprospiraceae bacterium
GAGGCGTCTCTTAAAGCACGATTTGGCGCGGAGCGCCGTGAAAATTCTTTTTATACAACGCCTATCAAAACATTATTTGGTGCAGAGCGCAAAGAAAAACTCTTACTCAACCCCAAAAGGATGGCGTATTTTAGTCGGTAGCAGAGGACCCTGGCGTTAACGGCAGGCTGCCCCTCTTTACCAGAACAGGCCATTGCCCACCCCTGATGCCCGCAGCTTTTATACTGTTAATCCCATACCAGTAGGAATCTTCTACCGTCCTGCCGCCTGAAATGCCTGTGTAAAACCCGCGCGCAAATTCGATCGCCGCATCGTCGGAAAGTGGGCCGGGGGTACCAATGACGTAGGGAATATAGGCAGCGAGCTCCCGGGCCAACGGCAGGGTATTGCAGGCATTGAGCAGCAAAATCTGGGTGTTGCGCTGCAATTTAATGAGGTCCAGCAGCACTGCAGCATCCAGGGATTTATCCTGCAGTACCAGGCCTTCGGTTGCTCCATGCCCGGCAAAGTGTACGATGTGGGGGTCATTCGTGAAAAGGTAATTCCTGAATTCCTCCTGTGATACGCCGTGTTGTTCTTCTTCGAATTGTATTCTACCATTTTTGTCAAACTCACGGATCAATTTTTTAAAGCGGGTCTCGTAACCGGTATCGAGCCGCCCGGCATGCTGCGGCGTAGCTGCCGTAAACAGGAGATTCACCGGATTGATTTCTGCGATGGCCCTGATCGCGATTCTGGCATCACCCGCCGAGGGGACCTCGATGATTTCTCCGGCGCTTTCGGGATCTGTCGAACCAAAATCTATGCCTCTGGTGTCCAATTTTGACGATTCAGGCATATCAAACAAAAACCTGAAACCTTTTGCAGGGACTGTGCCGCTTGCATCGGCCAGGGGCAAAAAGTCCGGCATATTTGCGGTCAGGGCTTCGCGTTTTACCCATTTACCCGCTTCAGCGGCCACGTGGACCTCGGCTTTTTTGCTCAAATCGAGGAGCTTATGGTAACCCGCCCTCACCAGTTGGTCGGCATCCGCTCCGCTGCCGGCGTACAGTTCGATGGTATGGGCCTCTTCATCGGCTTTTATCAGACATCCCAGGGATAATCTGGCATCGGTGAAGGAAATACAATCGCGGTAAACCGTATCTTCCGCTGCATCGGGGCCGTACTTGCTCAGCAGGTTGACCATGACGTTGTCGGGCATAAAGCGGGGGTAGCGCAACCCCAACCTGAATGGCAGGTCCCGCTCCGCCCTTTTGATCGAATTCTGGGCATTCCTGCTGACCTCCGCGAGCTTTGGCAGGTATTGCGGCGCGATGTATTCACCATCCTGTCTGCGGAAAATGAGCTCGAAGCCCTCCAGGAGGGCCAATAGTGCGGGCCAATCATCCCCTAATGCCTCGGCTGCGTAGGCTACATCAAACCGGCCCTCTTTTCTTTTCAGCTCGTCGTTGGATTGAATCAGCTTATACACGCGCCGGGTGAGCTCGATCGGATCCACAAATACCTTGTCTTTGAGTTCTTCCTTCTCGCCCAGGTAAACCACTTCCCCGATCTTGTGCAGGTAGCTCAGCGCGGCATCGGTATCGCCCTCCACAATTTCCATCTCCCGGGCATGGGCTTCAAATTCCGCTTTCGTGAGTTCAAAAATGCCCGCATGGCGCAGTTCATTCATCCTTTCGGTCAATCTGTAGAAACTGACCGATACGGGCTTGCCGAGCAGGGGCAGGGTATTCATCTTTTCGGTGAGGACATGCCTTAAACCGTCCAGCAGCCGCGGCCGCTCATCGTCCGCATCAAAATTCCGAACGCCGTCCTCAACATGGTAGGTATGCAAAAGCTCCTCCGGAAAAGATTCCGTTGCATCCAAAGCATGCGTTTTAACCACAATAATTGGGCTTTCTTTGCCATGCATCCGGATATTATCCAGCCAATACTGGTGGGGCCGCCAGCGCTCGTCTGCGGGAGAGGTAACCGTGTCCTTACCTTTATTTTCCCGGGCCAGCGCCTGGTCGGTCCATACGTAGATATATGCCGCCTCCTCCGACATGAAGAACTGGTGCGTGGCATAAAATACTTCCTGCCCTCCGAAGTCCCAGACCTTGAGCTGCAGGTTTTCGGTTTTTACGCCCGGAAAATGCTCCTTTTGGAGCTCCGATATCGCTACGCCGTGGGTGTAACTTTCGTTCGGATCGTACTTGAGTCCTTTCAGGCGTTTTACCAGACTCGTCTTTCCCACCCTTCCATTGCCCACCACGATCAGTTTTACCCGGTCGTTGGGCCGTTCACCGCTGATAGCAAATGCCCGCAACTGGGCGATGATCTCTCTGGCATTGCCCCCCTTATTTTCATCCCCCTTAATCAGGCTTTCCTCATAGCCCTCCAGCGGGTTATCTGCGACGTAGAGGGTTTCCAGCACCGTGTACTTCCCTTTGGGCAGGTTTCTCAGTTGATTGTTCCTGAGGTTCATCTTCCGTAGCCGGCTAAAATCCGACCCACTGGAGAGTTCGCCCAACCGGTTATTGGCCAGTTCCAGGTATTCCAAGGCAGGCAATTTGCCCGGGAGCGCAAGGGAAGTGAGGGCATTATCGGTGGCATCCAGGATCTGCAATTCGGGCAGTTCCGAGGGCAGGCCCAGGTGGGAGAGGCGGTTTTTGCGGAGGTTCAGGTGTTTGAGCAGCGGCTGGGGTCCTGCCAGCTCAAACGACTGTAGTTGGTTATTGCTGAGCTCCACGTGCTGCAAAAGCGGAAAGCTGCCGGGCATCCTGAAGGCGCTGAGCTGCGGATTATCGCACACGCATAAGTACTCCAGGGCGGGCAGCAGCGGAAGTTGCAGCTCAGGCGCCGTAGCCGTCCCGCGCAGGATAATACCGCGCACATGCCCCTCCTCATCCAGCAGGCAGCTCTGCGGGGCGTGGACGCCCCGGAAGTGCTTCCAGCTAAAATAGCGTCGGTCAGCGGCCTCATCGGCGTCATTCTGGTAGCTAAAATCATAGGCCCGCTTGTAATCTTCCCAGTCAATTGCCACTGCGTTGAGCGAAATTCCCAGGATTTTTTGTAATTGGTCCAGTTCTGCACTGTGCATAGCTTTGCGATTTTGATATTCCAGGTGTTTATATTATTGGATGGAGACTGCCTTATATGCTTGAGGTTGTGTAAAAGTATTTTTTCGGCGCTTCGCGCCAAATAATCATTTTAGACTGCGCTTGATTCATTGATTTTGCTTCGCAAAATCAATGAATCAAGCGCAGTCTTAATACATTTCTGCCGCCGCAGGCGGCAAGTAACATTTGACACCCCCCGTTTCAATCTTTTATTTGGCGCATCATGCTGCGCCGTGCGCCTGCTCCGCGCGCACGCTTGCATGTCGTGCGACCTTCCCCCCCGTTACCCGCCTGCCTGACCACCTTGCTCACACGCACCCGTATCTGCCTCAGAACTGGCGGGCGACCCGAAATCCGAAGAAGTCGTACCGAAACGAAGGGGTGTTGTTGATCCGAGTGGAGACTCGGCAGTACCTGGCAATCTTGCTCCAGCTACCGCCCCGGAGCACCCGGTCGTCGCCCGTAGCAATGCCTTTAGGATCAAGCGCTGAATCGGAAGAATAATCCCCAAACCAATCCCCGCACCACTCCCAGACATTCCCGCTCATGTCGTACAAGCCCAGTACATTCGCCTGCTTGTAACCGACGGCCTGGGTTTCCTGCCCGCTATTGTCTCTATACCATCCCACCTCTTCCAATCGGCTGCTGCCGGCATAAAGATGGCCTGCATGTGCGTGATAGCGGCCCCCGCGTGCGGCGTATTCCCACTGTGCCTCCGTCGGCAG
>JBMOJO010000321.1:0-3821 GCA_049315745.1 Saprospiraceae bacterium
CTTCTTGCTGCAACCACGAGCAAAGCGGCGATTCCTTCTTCATTCCAGGGCGATGCCATTGTCGTACGGATCGCAGCAAGCTCCAGCACCTCCATCGCAAAACTTTCCTCCCAGGGTATTTCGGGGGGAGCGGCAATATTCTCGACGTTTCGGGTAAAGACATGCCCGCCCGCTCCGGCAAGCGCCTGCAGGAGTTGATGCCTGAGCGTCGCGAGATTGTCCGGAGGATCGGCGTGTTGGGGCGAGGGGGTTAGAAATTCAGATGTGGCAGGAAGATAAGCGAGCAGCGCCATCCCTTTTTTTCCTGAAACTGCTTTGAGATAAGGCCATATTTCGGGATTTTCTAAAGCATGCGCCGCTGCCTTCGGCACCCAATGCAGCGGTATCAAGAGCTGTTGGCCTTGGAGTAGGAAGAGTAGTTCCGGCAGGAGGGGGGTAAAATCGCCGGTAATCGTGGCCATTAAAAAAGGCTCCCATTCGATTCCCGCGACTGGAAGGGTTTCTTTCGGCAGGGGCGTTAATTTATTCTTTTCCGCGAATTGGGTCACTTGCCCTGTTTTTTCCCATTGATGGAGGATGGCAATACCCTGGAGGAGCTGTTCTTCAGCAGGGAGCATGGGGTCAAGGCCCAGGGATTGGAGAGCGGTACGCATATTTTCATCCATATCCAGCCGATGGAGGCCGAGCAGGAGCACAAGGTGTAGTTTTTGCGCAAGCAGGTGGGCGGGCAGGTGCATATCTGGTGTTGGGCAGGTTAACAGAACCAAAAGAAATCTTTTCCCGGAAGGCGGCCACGATTGAGCAGGCGCTGTTGGAGTGCAGGTTGTTCGCCGGGTGCGGAGACGGCGATGATAATTTGTGCGTTGGCCAGCCGGTCGGTTATTTCGGGGCTTTCCATGATCACCCCATAAATATTGTGGCCCCATTTTGCCGGTGTTTCGCAGCACCAGTGAAAGCTCAGTGATTTTTCGAGCAGCATTTTTGCGATTTCTTTACCTTTTCTTCCTGCGCCCCACAAGATCAGTGGTCTGCGGTCATCATAGTCAATTTCCAGGAAGTTAGGCACTTTAAGGCGGAAATACTCTTGATTGGCATGACTTTCCAGGTTTCGGGAGCTTCTTCGGGAATGGTCGCGCCAAAAGTGTAGGATATCCGGAACAGATGTAACTTTGAGGCCGGATTTATAGAACCGGAAGGCGAGGTCGTAATCTTCCGGGTTAATATCGGGCTTATGGGCCCCGGCGGCAAAAAAGTCTTGTCGCGCGCACATCCAGCAAGGTGAGGGGATGGTACATTCCCGGTAGATTTCCTCCCAGTTCCTTTCCTGCCGGATTACCTCATTGAGCCAGGCTGCATATCTGCGGTAGCCGGGCCCGAGGTCGAATTCGTCGGAAAAATATTCGACGAGAGCGGTAGATAGATGACCCGGGCCTTTATCGAGCAGGGCTTTTCGGAGGGCGTGCAGTTTGTGGGGCGCCATGTAATCATCGGCGTCCATGCGGGTGATAAAAGCGCCGTTCGCGGCATTTACCGCTACGCGCAGTGCGGGGATTATCCCCTTTTCATCGCTTTTCAGGACGCGGATACGGGGGTCTTGACTGCTGTATGCGCGGAGTATGTCCAGAGAGCGGTCTGTCGAGGCATCGTCCACAGCAAGAAGTTCCCAATCGCCACACGATTGTGCCCGGATACTATCGAGGCAAGCCCGAAGGTATTTTTCTTCATTAAAGACGGGCATGATAATGCTGATGATATTTTCCATTTAATCGGGATATGATATGTTTAGCGGCCATTGATTGTCCGTCAGGGAATGGCAGGCGGTGAAAATTAAGGTAGTTCTGTAAATTGTTGTCTATTTATTATTTAAATAATCCGTACAAATATTCTATTTTTGCAGCGATTTTCGAAAAAAGCACTTTTTTCAATAAAAAATATATTGTTTATGGCAAATATCGGTCACGTCAAGCAAGTAATCGGCCCGGTCGTAGATATTTACTTTCCCAATGAAGCAAGTCTTCCGGAAATTTACAGCGCCCTTGAGATCAGGCGGCCAAACGGCGAGGTGCTTGTCCTTGAGGTACAGCAGCACCTTGGGGAGGACAGTGTGCGTGCCATTGCGATGGATTCTACGGATGGCCTGATGCGCGGCGTAGAAGTTACCGACAGCGGGCACCCGATTTCGATGCCGGTAGGTGAAGCCATTCGCGGGCGCTTGTTCAATGTTGTTGGCAAAGCCATTGACGGGTTGGGCGATGTATCCCGAGAGGTGACGTATCCCATACACCGCAAGCCGCCGACGTATGAGGAGCTTTCCACGGAAAAAGAAGTATTGTACACGGGCATCAAGGTGATTGACCTGATCGAGCCTTATATGAAGGGGGGTAAAATTGGTCTTTTTGGCGGTGCCGGTGTAGGCAAGACGGTATTGATCATGGAGTTGATCAACAATATTGCCAAGGGTTACGAAGGTATCTCCGTGTTTGCGGGGGTTGGCGAGCGTACCCGCGAGGGGAACGATTTGCTCCGCGAGATGATTGAATCGAATGTAATACGCTACGGTGAAGCATTCAGGCATTCGATGGAAGAAGGTGGTTGGGACCTTTCCAAAGTAAACGGCGAGGAGTTGTCCAAATCCCAGGCGACCCTGGTATTCGGGCAGATGAACGAGCCGCCCGGCGCACGTGCGCGGGTGGCTTTATCTGGGCTTACCGTTGCCGAATATTATCGCGACGGGGACCTGAACGATCCAACGGGTGGCCGCGACATTCTTTTCTTTATAGATAATATTTTCCGTTTTACGCAGGCAGGTTCGGAAGTATCTGCTTTGCTTGGGCGTATGCCATCGGCTGTTGGCTATCAACCTACGCTGGCTACGGAGATGGGCCTGATGCAAGAGCGTATTACTTCGACGCGACGTGGCTCCATCACCTCTGTTCAGGCCGTATATGTCCCTGCGGATGACCTTACCGACCCGGCGCCTGCCACGACCTTTGCCCACCTGGATGCCACGACGGTATTGAGCCGTAAAATTGCCGCGCTGGGGATTTACCCGGCCGTTGATCCTTTGGATTCTACCTCGCGTATCCTTGATCCCATGATCGTAGGGGACGCCCATTATAATTGTGCGCAGCGGGTAAAAAATATCCTTCAGCGTTATAACGAGCTTCAGGATATCATTGCGATCCTCGGTATGGAAGAGTTATCGGATGAGGACAAGCTGGTAGTACATCGTGCACGCCGCGTCCAGCGGTTCCTTTCCCAGCCTTTCCACGTAGCCGAGCAGTTCACGGGTATTCCCGGGGTGATGGTAAGTATCGAGGAGACGATCAGAGGCTTCAACATGATTATGGACGGCGAAGCGGATGAGTACCCGGAAGCAGCATTTAACCTGAAAGGTTCAATTGAAGAAGTGATTGAGGCCGGCAAGAAAATGCTGGCGGAAGTAGGAGGTTAATCAGAACAGCACCTTAGCATAAATCAAAGATGATGCAATTAACGATGCTTACGCCTGAGCGCGAAATATTCAAAGGTCAGGTGCAGCGGATTACCGTACCTGGAGTAGGGGGGAAGTTTCAGGTGCTGAAGAACCACGCTCCTGTTGTTTCTGCGCTTGAAGCCGGGACGGTGACCGTGGTCACTGCTGTTGGTGAGAGCCTCTATTTCGATGATGCTTCCGGCGCGATCAAATCAATAGACGAGGCGGGCAAGACACTGATTTTCAACGTTGGGGGCGGATTTATTGAAGTGTTGAACAACAATATTTCCGTTCTGCTGAGCAGTGCCAGGGAAGAAAATTAAGAAATTTGGTACCTGTTTTGTTT
>JBMOJO010000322.1:0-3815 GCA_049315745.1 Saprospiraceae bacterium
TCGCCTTAAAAATCCTCGGCAACCCAATCGAACACAATCTCAATATTTCGCTCAATATCCCTGAAACCGGACAGTATCGTTTCTCTTTGCTGGGTATAGAAGGAAAAACGTACTGGCAACGGGGAGAGACCCTCCAATCAGGCGAAAACAGGTTACAGTGGGAACTTCCGCAATTTCCCTCCGGAACCTATATCCTGAAGGTCGAACAGGGAAAAAATCTGGTCGGCACGGTAAAAGTTATCCGAAAGTAATCGCCGGGGGAGAAGTGCCGACGGTATTCGTACAAACATTCCGTTAACAACTCAATTTTTCCAGAGTGCGCCGAAACCGGCCTCCCACAAGCGCTTATTGAACTCCGGGATATCTTTATCCAGGAGTTGCCCGGCCTCCGCCCCCAACGCCGACCATTCCGCTTCGAGTTCCTGCCGGCGTGCAACACTGGGCTGCGTTACCCGTGGAATGTCGCTTTCACAGTGATTGATCATAAACATATAGTTGGCCGTAAAGCCATTGGGGAAATTCTCTACGTCGTCATAGGCTTTGGACTTTCGCTGTACCATTTTACCGTCCCAGGTCTTCATGCGTTCCAGAAGGGATTGGCCATCCTTATAGAGCGCATCCAGCCCCGCTTTACCGTTAAGCGCTTCCAGAACCTGGGCGAGCTGCTGCTGCTTTTTGTAAAGAATATTTACCGATTGGTGCATACTGCCCAGCAACCCTTCCACCGCTGCCATAAACTGATGGTAAGCGCCATAGGCATCGGCAGTGGTAGGGTAGTGGGGGTTGGGAAGGATCTCGGCGGTTGTTTGGGCATTTTTGTCCCCCAGGATCAACTGGGCCGTATATTTGCCGGGGCTGGCCTTATGGCCGCGATAACTGCTTTCGATATAGACATCGGGGACTCCGGGCATCGTCGGATAGCGCAGGTCCCAGACAAATCGGTTTAGGCCTTTTTGAGCGGGCAGCGCAGGCTCAGCGGGAGGGCCACCGGCATAGCTCTGAAAGGTACGGTCTTTTTTCGAAGTAAAAGAACGCACCAAAGCCCCCTTTTCGTCCCTTATTTCGAGCCGCAGTTCCTGGTCGCCGGTCATTTCCGGCAGGTTATAATAAAACACTGCTCCGGAAGGTGGGTTTACGCCACGGGTGGGGTTCGTTCCATCAAAACCCGGGCTGTTTCGGTCCATTTCGCTGCGCGCATTGCCCAAAACCGTTGCGGATGGCCGGTAAAGGACCATCTGCGAAGTATCGGGGGTATATTGGCGAAGAATATTCAGATCATCGAGGATCCAGAAAGAACGCCCCGAAGTTGCCGCAATGAGGTCACCCTGGTGGACGCGCAAGTCGGTAATTGGGGTGATAGGCAAATTGAGCTGAAATTTTGACCATGCCTTACCGCCGTTCCAGGAAACATAGAGGCCCGTTTCCGTTCCTGCAAACAGGAGGTCTTTGCGTACCTGGTCTTCTCGCACGACCCTGGTAAAGGCGCCCATCGGGATACCTTCGGAGATATTGACCCAGGTAAGGCCATAGTCCGTACTCTTGAACAGCGCCGGGGTGTGGTCGTTGAATTTGTACCGGGTGGTGGCAATATAGACCGTAGCGGGGTCATGCGGCGAAACTTCGATCGCGTTGACCAGGCATTCTTTCAGGCCCTGCGGGGTGACGTTCCGCCAGGTTTTTCCCCCATCCCTGGTGAGATGCACCAATCCGTCGTCGCTTCCGGTCCACAATACCCCTTTTTCATGAGGCGACTCGAGCACGTAGCTGATCGTGCCGTAATTTTCGGCGCCGACCGCCTCATTGGTGTAGGGGCCGCCCCCTTTACCCTGTTTTTCCTTTTCATTGCGTGTCAGATCGGGGGATACTTCCTCCCAGGATTGACCCATATCCCGGGTGCGGAGCAGGAGCTGGGCGGCATGATAGAACGTGCCGGGCTCGTGCTTTGACCAGATAATCGGGGCATTCCAGTTGAAGCGGTATTTCATATCGCTGGCATCCCGGGCCAGGTACTGAATCGGGGCCGCCATGATATTCGTCGAAGCATTGGCCTGGTTGTCGAACACCTCGATCGTCCCAAGGTAACTTCCGCCCATCACAAAACGGGGGTTATCGGGGTCGAAAGCGAGAAATGCGCTTTCGCCTCCGGCAGAGGCCGACCAGCTCGCTGTAGTAATCCCGCCCGAACCAGGTTCCTGGGAAGCGATGGAAAGGGAGGTGTTATCCTGCTGACCGGCATAAATGCGGTAAGGGAAGCCATTATCCACATTGATCCTGTAAAGCTGTGCGGTAGGCATATTTGCCTGGGAAGACCATGTATTCCCGCCGTTCAGGCTGATACCGACCCCGCCATCATCTGCAATCGCAAGGTTTTTGGGATGATGCGGGTTAATCCAAAGATCGTGATAGTCGCCGTGCGGGCCATCGAGGTATTGCCAGGACTTGCCCCCATCGGTGGACCGCAGGGCCGGCGCGCTGAGGACATAAACCGTATTTTCATTTTTGGGATCGGCAAATACTTCGATATAATACCAGGCCCGCTGAACCAGGCGGTGGTCATCGGAGATGCGGCTCCAGGATTTACCCCCATTTTCGGAGACGAACAATCCGCCCTGCTCTTTATCCGAGTCGCTCTCGATCAGTGCATATACCTTTTCGCTGTTGGCGCGGGAAACCGAAATGGCCATTTTGCCCAGCTCCTTTGGAAGGCCGTTATGGATTTTCTCCCAGGTTTCGCCGCCGTCGAGCGATTTGTACAAACCACTTCCCGGCCCTCCGCTGATGACTTTCCAGGGGAGGCGACCATGCTCCCACATCGCCGCATAAAGGATACGGGGGTTGTTCATATCCATGGAAAGCTCCGCACAACCCGTTTTATCGTCAACAAACAGTACTTTACGCCAGGACCGCCCACCATCTGTGGACTTAAAAATCCCGCGTTCCGGGGAGTTGCTGTACAGTGGGCCTTGTGCCGCAACAAAAACAGTCTCAGGGTCTTTCGGGTGAATGACGATACGGGAAATATGCTGGGTCAGCTCCAGACCCATTTTTTTCCAGGTTTTTCCTGCATCCGTGGATTTATAGACACCGTCCCCGTGATGGGTCATTACCCCCCGGGGAGCATGCTCGCCCATTCCCACAAAGACCACGTTCGGGTCGCTTTCCGAAACTGCGATCGCTCCTACTGAACCGGTAGTGAAAAATCCGTCCGAGATATTGCTCCAGGTATTGCCCAAATCATCGGTCTTCCAGACGCCACCACCTGTTGTGCCCATATAATACGTGCCGATGTCGCCGGGCACACCTGCCACTGCAACAGATCTGCCGCCCCGAAAGGGCCCGATACTCCTCCATTTTAGGGGCTGGAAAACGGTGTTGTAATCCGGGGTGGAAGCAGGTGGGAAAACCGCACTTTCTGCCTTGCCAGGCACGGCCTTTTTGCTTTTTTGAGCCATTAACGGCAGAACAACCACCGCCGCCAAAAAAAACACGGAGTAAATTTTTTTCATAATACGCTGATTGACAATAATTTTAGATTAGCACAGGGAATATGGTCGTGTGGGGGTCGAAAATGGAAAAACAGCGCCCGCGCACGTAATGCGCGCCGGGATGGCTTCTATGACAAAGTTAATGAACTAAAATCAATTTGGCCAACAGACTTATTGCGTTGGGATGCTTAGGAGTTAAATTTTTATTGAAACGGTGTTGTAATTTTCTCCTGATAGGCATACGGAGGTTGTGTAAAAAGTCTTTTGCCGCCTGCGGCGGCAGAATTTACTTTTGATAGACGCCTCATTTTCGCGATTTCGCGAAGCGAA
>JBMOJO010000323.1:0-3814 GCA_049315745.1 Saprospiraceae bacterium
AAAATCATGAAAAACACGTCGGCTTCAAAAGAATATTCTGCCGCCACTGGCGGCATAAAACCCCATAACGTCAAGGGAATGCACGAAATAAGTTTTAACAATAAAAAGCATCTTCAAATAAATAAAATATCATCACCACATGGAGACTTTTGACGCGATCGTCATCGGTTCGGGCATCAGCGGTGGCTGGGCCGCAAAAGAACTCACAGAAAAGGGGCTCAAGGTTTTGCTGCTGGAGCGTGGCCGGAATGTTGAACATATTAAAGACTATGTCGCAGCCGACAAGGAAGCCTGGGATTATCCCTATCGGGGTACCAGGACCCAGAAAATGATCGAGGAGTACCCCGTTTTGTCCAGGGATTACCCCCTGAACGAAAAAAATCTCGATTTCTGGGTAAAGGATTCGGAATGCCCTTATACTGAAATCAAGCGTTTCGATTGGTTTCGGGGGTATCATGTAGGCGGCCGCTCCCTGATGTGGGGCCGACAGAGCTACCGTTTCAATGAAATGGACTTCGAGGCCAACGCGAAGGAGGGTATCGCGGTGGACTGGCCTGTGCGCTATGCGGAAATCGCTCCCTGGTATGATTATGCAGAAAGATTTGCCGGCATTAGCGGAAACAAAGATGGTTTGCCACAGCTTCCGGATGGGCAGTTTTTGCCGCCGATGGAAATGACCTGTGTGGAAAAGGATGTCGCCGCCCGTCTTAAAGAACATTACAAAGGCAAACGCCACATGATTATTGGCCGTACGGCAAACCTCACCGCTCCGCACGAGGGAAGGGTAAACTGTCAATTCCGGAACAAATGCTGGCTGGGCTGTCCATTCGGGGCCTACTTTAGTACCCAGTCCTCGACCTTGCCGGCAGCGATGAAAACAGGTAATCTGACCCTTCGCCCATGGTCTATTGTAACGCAGATTCTTTACGATAAAGACGCAAAAAAGGCCACAGGGGTCGAGGTGCTTGATGCCGAAACCAATAAAACCTATACCTTCAAAGCAAAAATTATTTTCCTCAATGCCTCCACGCTCAACTCTACCTGGATCCTGATGAATTCTGCCACCGATGTATGGCCTGAAGGTTTGGGCAGCAGCAGCGGTGCGCTCGGGCATAACCTCATGGACCATCATCTCGGCGTTGGCGCCAGTGGAAGAATGGAAGGCTATGAAGATAAATATACCTATGGCCGCCGTCCCAATGGGATTTACATCCCTCGTTACCGGAATTATGCCGGCGACAAGCGCGATTACCTCCGTGGCTTTGGCTACCAGGGCGGGGGCGGCCGCGAAGGATGGGGCAGGGAAATTAAGGAGCTTACCATTGGTATCGGCCTCAAAGAAGCCCTTTCTGAGCCAGGCCAATGGACGATGGGTATCGGCGGTTTTGGTGAAATCCTGCCATACCACGAGAATAAAGTGACGCTGGATAAGACTAAAAAAGACAAATGGGGCCTCAACGTCCTTGCAATTGACTGTGAGCTAAAAGAAAATGAGCTCAAAATGCGCAAGGATATGATGAACGATGCCGTCGAAATGCTCACGATGGCCGGGGTAAAGGATGTACAGGGCTGGGACGGAGACGGAACACCCGGCAGGGGTATCCACGAAATGGGTACTGCGCGCATGGGCAAGGACCCTAAGAGCTCGGTCCTCAACAAGTTCAACCAGGTCTGGGACGCGCCAAACGTTTTCGTGACCGATGGATCGTTTATGACCTCCGCTTCCTGTGTCAATCCCTCACTGACCTACATGGCATTTACCGCCAGAGCGGTAGATCACGCAATTTCCGAGCTCAACAAACAAAATCTCTAATTTTCAAATACAAAATATAATGAACAGAAGAGATGCCATATCGCGAGTAGCCCTTATCCTGGGCGGCACAATTGTCGGAGCAGAGGTGTTCCTTGCGGGGTGCAAACCCAAGCCCGAGGCCTTCTCCCTTTTCGAAGACTACGATGTTTACTTGCTCGACGAAATTGCTGAAACCATTCTGCCGGCAACGGATACCCCTGGCGCGAAGGAAGCAAAAGTGGGCGAGTTTATGACCCGTATCGTGCGGGATTGCTATGAGGAAATGAATCAAGTCATTTTCCTTGGCGGGATGAAAAAGATTGACGAAGAGAGCTTCCTCAAATACGGCGCTACCTTCCTCAAAATTACGCCGGAGCAACGCCTGGAACTTCTCTCAGGGATTGATGAGGAGCAAAAATTATACACTGAAGAAAAAGCTCCCGAGGCTCCCCCGCACTACTTCCGTCTGATGAAGGAGCTTACCCTCTGGGGTTTCTTCACTTCAGAAGCGGGAGCAACAAAGGTATTGCGCTATCTCGAAGTACCTGGTAAGTTCGATGGCTGTGCGCCTTATGAAAAAGGAGAAAAAGCATGGGCAACCTAAGCATTGCCTTGGATAGCGGCCTCTTTTCATAGCGCTACGCGCCAACATTATCTTTTGAGAGGTTGTGTAAAAAGGTTTTTTACGGCGCTACGCGCCGAATTATGTTTTGAGAGACACGTCATTTTAACGATTTCGCGAAGCGAAATCTTTAAAATGACGTGTCTCTCAAAATAATATTCTGCCGCCGCAGGCGGCAAAAGACTTTTTACACAACCCCTCTCAAAACAACATTTCGCCGCCGAAGGCGGCAAATTTAAACAACTATCTGTATGGCAACCAACAGAAGAAATTTCATGCGCAGCAGTGCACTTGCTGCCATTGGCCTGAGCCTTCCTTGGGACAGGCAATTGTTCCTTTTAGAAGACGGGAAGCCCTGGCGCACTTACGGAATCCAGCTCTGGACCGTAAAGGAGGATATGGCTAAAGATGCCAAGGGAACGCTGGCAAGCCTGGCAGCATACGGCTACAAGCAGATCGAGAGTTTTGAAGGTGCGGCGGGCATCTATTGGGGCTGGAAGAACACCGAGTTCAAGAAGTATATGGACGATCTCGGGATGCAGCTCGTTTCTTCCCACTGCAATCATTTGGCAGATTTCGAAAGAAAAGCAGCCCAAGCGGCTGAAATTGGGGTGAAGTACCTGATTTGCCCCTATAAAGGCCCACAAAAATCCATCGATGCGTTCAAGCGCTTCTGCGATGAATTCAACAAAGCTGGGGAAATCTGCAAGAAAAACGGCATCCGCTTCGCCTATCACAACCACGATTACTCCTTCAAGCCAATGGAAGGGCAGGTTCCGCAGGATATCCTGATGCAAGGCACGGATAAAAGCCTGGTGGACTTCGAAATGGATATTTACTGGGTGGCTGTTGCCAAAAGTGACCCGATTGCCTGGTTCAAAAAATATCCCGACCGCTTCCGCCTCTGCCACATCAAAGATCTCAGCGTCACCCCAAAGGGGGAAGAATCCTGTGTGTTGGGAAAAGGCAATATTGATTTTGCCTCAATCCTCAAAACAGGCCTGAAGTATGGTCTTCAAACGTTTATCGTAGAGCAGGAATCCTATACCGGCACTACTCCGATGGATAGCTCCAAATCCAATGCCGGTTATATGGCGAAGCTATAGCACATGCGCTATAGCTTCGCCATATAACCGGCATTGGCGGCAATTAAGTTGCCGCCGAAGCGCTGAAATATTCTTTGGAAGAGGTTCTGTATAAGTCTTTTTGTGGCGCTTCGCGCCAAATTGTCTTTTGATGGAGGTTGTGTAAAAAGTCTTTTGCCGCCTGCGGCGGCCGAATTTTCTTCTGAGCGACACGTCATTTTCACGATTTCGCGAAGCGAAATCGTGAAAATGACGTGTCGCTCAAAATATAATTCGGCGCGAAGCGCCGTAAAAAACCTTTTTACACAACCCCCA
>JBMOJO010000324.1:0-3805 GCA_049315745.1 Saprospiraceae bacterium
GGTCAAAAAATAGCTCATTTTTCCCACAATGATTACCCATCGCAACAAGTCTAATGAACTTTCTGTCAGGGGCCGCGGACATACCTCTTTCACGCCCGCTCCGATCTTCGGAATGCCCCATTTTATATTTTGGGGTTCCTTGGAATGGATACCCTCACTGTAAGGTACAACAAAATCCCCCTCGTCTTTATTTTATGCGTAATTTTGCACCCATAACGCATAAATTCCCGAAATGCAATCCGAACGCCCCCTTACCGACTGGCTCCCCATTACGCGCAAAGAAGTGGAAATGCGCGGCTGGGACGAACTCGATGTCATTCTGATTTCCGGTGATGCCTATGTGGATCACCCGGCTTTCGGCACTGCCGTAATCGGCAGGATTATGGAAAGCGAAGGGCTGCGTATCGGGATTATCCCGCAGCCCAACTGGCAGGACGACTGGCGCGATTTCAAAAAACTTGGGGCGCCCCGTTTGTTTTTTGGCGTTACTTCCGGCTGTATGGATTCCATGGTCAACCACTATACCGCCGGCAGGCGCAAACGCTCCACAGATGCTTATACGCCCGGTGGGGAGGCCGGATTTCGCCCGGATTATGCCACCAATGTCTATACGAAAATCCTGAAGACGCTTTATCCTGACGTGCCTGTGCTGATCGGGGGCATCGAAGCTTCCCTGCGCAGGGTTACGCACTACGACTATTGGGCAGATCGGCTTTTTCCCAATATCCTGGAATCCAGTGGCGCCGACCTGCTCGTCTATGGCATGGGCGAAATGCCCCTGCGCGAAATCATACGCCTCCTGAAAAAAGGTGTGCCATTTTCCTCCATGACTACTATCCCGCAGACGGCCGTGCTCCGCTCTGCCGCTGAGCCATTGCCGGTCAATAAAAACTGGGAAACTTTCTGGCTCCATGCCCACGAACGCTGCCTGAAAGAAAAACGCTGTTATGCCGAAAATTTCAAGCACATCGAGCAGGAGTCCAATAAGGTAAATGCCCGGCGGCTGGCACAAAAAATAAAGGATCGGGTACTGTTGGTCAATCCCCCCTATCCTCCTATGACGGAAGACCAGATTGATGCGTCTTTCGACCTCGCCTACACGCGCGAGCCGCACCCCAAGTATAAAAAAAGAGGGACCATCCCTGCGTATGAGATGATTAAGTTCTCTATTAATATGCACAGAGGATGCTTCGGCGGTTGTAGCTTCTGTACAATCTCTGCACACCAGGGCAAGTTTATCGCCAGCCGCTCGGAAACGTCTATCCTCAAGGAAGTGGAAGTTGTTACCCGGATGAACGACTTTAAAGGCTATATCAGCGATCTTGGCGGCCCTTCGGCCAATATGTACCGCATGAAGGGAAAAGTACAGGAAATCTGCGACCGCTGTGTAAGCCCCTCGTGTATCCATCCGGTCGTTTGCAGCAACCTGGACACAAGCCATAAGCCCCTTACGGAGCTGTATAAAAAAGTGGATGCCCACCCGAAAGTCAAACGCGCCTACGTAAGCAGCGGGATCCGCTACGACCTGCTGGTCGAAAGCTATAACAAACAAGCCGACGACAGCCTCAACGAATATATGGAACAACTGGTTACCAAACACGTCTGCGGACGGCTCAAGGTGGCACCGGAACATACTTCAGACCCCACGCTGCGGATCATGCGCAAGCCATCGTTCAAACATTTTCACGAGTTTAAGAAAAAATTTGACGCGGTCAATCAAAAGCATGGGCTTAATCAGCCGCTTATTCCCTACTTCATTTCCAGTCACCCAGGCTCCCGAACCGAAGATATGGCTGATCTCGCCGCCGAAACCAAGGATATGGGCTTTAAACTGGAGCAGGTTCAGGATTTTACGCCCACCCCCATGACGGTGGCTACGGTAATCTATTATACCGGTCTCCACCCCTATACCCTCCAGCCGGTCTATACCGCTCAAACGGCTAACGACAAAAAAAGCCAGCACCTCTTTTTCTTTTGGTACAAACGCGAGAACCACCAGGCGATCCGCGAAAAACTCAAGAAAATGGGCCGTGAAGACCTGGTGGTGCGACTGGTAGATGATCAGAAAAAATTTCAGAAACGGGAAATTATCAAGCGCAACGCCAAAAACAGCCAGGGCAAAGGCGGTGCATTAAGGCGGAAGTAGTTATTTCCGGGGCACCTGTATGGCACTTAGCTTATACACGGGCTGCCCCTCGACGTTTATAGAATCTATCTGAAAATGATCCTGTAAGTACTGCCTTCCGTAAATCGAATCGGCACCTGATGCGGCAAGGCTTTCTGCCCAGTCCGGCCCCACTATCGTGCCCCTCAGGTCGGCACCCTCAAAATTGGCGCCCTGGAGCCTTGCCCCGCTTAGGTTGGCTTCCCGAAGGTCTGCTCCATAAAACCTCGCCTGCCGGAGATTGGCCTTGCTGAAATTTGCCCGCAATAAGCGCGCGTTGTAAAAATTGGCCTGCTTGAGCTCCGCGTTGCTGAAATCCGTTCGCTCCAGGGTGGCCCCCGTGAAATCTGCCTGCACAAGCTTCGCTTTAGACAGGTCGGCAGCCGAGAGGTTGGCTTTGGAAAAAAGACTCTGGCTCAGTGCCGCATGGTCGAGGGCAGCACCTTTCAGAAACGTATTGCGGAAATTGACACCCGCCAGGTCGGAAAACCGGAAGTTCCCTTTCTCAAAGATGGCTTTGAGGGTGCCGGTGTCCAAATTGCTGTTGGCCAGGGTAATCAATACCTGCCCCCGCTCCGGGCTGAGTTCGGAAGCGGATAGCGCCCCCCCCTGAAGGTATCGGTACGGCCGGAGCATTTCGCATAACGTCACAATCCGGGTAATCAACTCCGGAGAAAGATCCCGGACCTGCGGCCTGCCAATATCCGTCCTGAGCTCCCGGTCCACCTCGTTCCAGGTATTGTCCATACGGAAAACCAGCGCGGAGCGGCGATCCGCCTCCTGTAGATAAGTCTGCTGGTCAATATGCTCGTTTTGCTTCTCAATCAACGCATTCTGCTTGTCGAGCCGGATCGTCTGCTGCTCGATCAACAGGTTCTGGCTGAACAGGAGAATTGTACCCAGCAACCCGCCAAACCCAATAAACAAGGCCTGGAAAACAATCAGGATCCAACGCCTGAAACTGAACCAAACGTACCAGGCCATCGTCTTGCTGCTGAGATAACTCAGGTTTTTTTCCGCAGCGTCATAGTTCTTTTCCGACAGGTTGTTGATCAGTTCGATTCCATGAGATTTGAGGTCGCTCAAATCCGTACCCCTGACCCCGAAAATCTTTTCCAGGATCTTGTCTTTGTTGAAAACGATCCATACGGTCACCGCCCCAATGAAAATAACCACAGAGATGAACCCGACGATGAGCTCGTCCAACTTCTCGGCTAAGGAGCGCAGCCCAATAGAGGCAATCGCCACCCCCACAATAATACCTACCGCAAGGATGATGATCGTACGGGAAATGGCATCCACCTGCAGGGACGGGTTGGGTTCCGGCTCCTCGTCCAACCAGGGGTTCCAGTGCCCGGTCTCCTTTTTGCTGTCTTCAGGATTGCTGGCCATAAATACTTGCTTGTGGTTTTCTTTTTTCTGCGATCTTACAAAGTATCTATTTAGCAGGTCATTGCCTCGAGAAATAATATTTGGTTTGCGTGCATTGGGGTTGTGCAAAAAGTCTTTTGTCGCCTACAGCGGCAGAATATTCTTCTGAGATACGCGTCATTTTCGTAACTATTTAGCAGGGCGCGCCCTGGAAAATAATATTTTGGCGTGCGTTCATTTTTTACGCGCGGATGCGCGTAAAAAATGAAC
>JBMOJO010000064.1:0-16916 GCA_049315745.1 Saprospiraceae bacterium
TTTAAAAAGAATATTCTGCCGCAGCAGGCGGCAAAAGGTTCTTTACACAACCTCAAAATATAATTTGCCGCGAAGCGCCGAAAAAGAATTTTTGAATGACAGATGCGCGGCCTCAATCTCTGGGGCCGTGCGTCGCGGTTGCACTATCCGGGAAAGCTGTTTTGATCAGAAAAGCATATTCCAGCGCAGTCTCCCGGTAGCGTTCGAACCTGCCGGAGGCGCCGCTGTGCCCGCTGGCCATGTTAGTATAAAGGAGCAGGGGCTGTTCGTCGGTTTTGAACAGGCGGAGTTTGGCGACCCATTTCGCCGGTTCCCAGTATTGGACCTGAGAATCGTGCAGCCCGGTAACTACGAGCATCGCGGGATATGCTCCGGAGTCAACATTATCGTAAGGCGAGTAGGAGAGCATATATTCGTAGTATGCCTTGTCGGCAGGGTTGCCCCATTCGTCGTATTCGAAAGTGGTAAGTGGAATGCTTTCGTCCAGCATTGTCGTGACCACATCCACAAAAGGCACTGCGGCGACGATCCCCTTCCATAAATCGGGGCGCAGGTTGGCAATAGCGCCCATGAGTAAACCTCCTGCGCTGCCCCCCATTGCAAAGAGCCCTTCCCGCGAGGTATAGCCCTGCTGGAGCAAGTATTCCGCACAGTCTATAAAATCAAAAAAAGTATTTTTCTTTTTCAATAGCTTGCCGTCTTCGTACCAGGCCCTGCCGAGCTCTTCGCCCCCCCGGATATGTGCAATGGCAAACGCAAATCCCCGGTCGAGCAAGCTGAGGCGCGCAGCGCCGAAAGATGGATCAATACTTATCCCGTACGACCCATAGCCGTAGAGCAACAGGGGCTGGCTGCCATCTTTTTTGAAGCCTTTCCGATAGACGATAGACACCGGTACGGCGGCCCCGTCGCGCGCCCTGGCAAAAAGTCGCTCCGACTGATAATTTTCGGGGGAAAACCCACCGAGTATTTCCTCCTGTTTCAGCAATTCGAACGTCCTTGCGCCCCGGTCGTAATCGTAAATCGTCTGTGGCGTAGTCAGGGATTGATAATTAATCCTCAATTTTTGGGTGTCCATCTCGCGGTTTACGGAGGTGCTGACCATATAGACCTCCTCGCTGAAAGGAAGGTAGTGCCCCTCTTGACCGTCCAGGGGATAGATGAAAATCTGCGTGAGCCCCTGTCGCCGTTCCGAAATGGCAAGAAAATCGGCGAATGCATCAATTTCTTCCAACAGCACATCTTCGCGGTGGGGCAGCACTTCTGCCCAGTTGGACTTTTCGGTGAGCTGCTCAGGGGTTTTCATCAACCGGAAATTGCGCGCCTGGAGGTTGGTCCGGATGTAAAAGAACCCATTGGAATGCGCGATCTCGTATTCCAGGCCGCGCTCCCGCGGCTGAAAGACCCTGAAATCCCCGAGCGGGTTGTCTGCTTCAAGTATCTGGTACTCTTTGGTGATCGTCTGCGAGGAGAGGATAATGAGGTATTTCCGGGATTTGGAAAGATAGATATGGGCGTCAAAGGATTCGTCGTCCTCCCGGAAAACTTCGACATCGCTGCCGGCAGGCGTTCCCAGGGCATGGCGCATGATTCTGTAGCCCCGGAGCGTCCGGGGGTCTTTCTGAGTGTAAAAGACGTGTCGGCAATCCGCAGCCCATACCGCTTCGCCATTGGTGTTGGGGATTTCGTCGGCCAGAAAGGTGTCGGTATGCAAATCTTTGAAACGCAAGGTATATACCCGCCTGCTGAGGGTATCTTCCCCGAACGCAAGGTAGCGGTTGTCCTGACTGATCCGCCAATGGCTGACGTCGAAGTAAGCGTGCCCGGCAGCGAGTGCGTTGAGGTCGAGGAACAAAGATTCCTGCGCATCCCCATGCGCAGCTTTCCGGTAGTACAGGGGATATTCCTTTCCGGCAGTGTAGCGGTTAAAATAGAAATATCCGTTGTCCAGGAAGGGCACAGACTGGTCATCCTGTTTAATCCGAGCAGTGATCTCCTGAAAAAGCTCCTCCCGCAGCGGGCCATAAGGGGCCATGACTTTTTCCAGATAAGTATTTTCGGCATGTAAATACGCCAATACTTCAGGATCTTCCCGTTGGTTAAGCCAGTAAAACGGGTCAGTCCGGGTATGTCCGTGGACCGTAAGCGGGTGCGGCTGTTGTCTGGCAACAGGAGCTTGTGGTTCCATAGTGGGTTGCTTCATATCATTTTTATCATTGTGCCGGCAGGCCGGGGAGTACAGTATATTACTTAGCCCTGCAGCGCTTGTACCGCTTCCCCGATCCTTTCTATTGCGGTGCGGAGTTCTTGTTCGGCGGCGGCAAAAGATAGCCGGATGCATTCCGGTGCGCCGAAGGCAGTCCCCGAGACAGTTGCGACATGGGCCTTGTGGAGCAGGAACTCGCTGAAGTCGTCGGCGTTGCGGATTTCCGTGCTGCCGGCGTGCTTGCCAAAAAATGCGCTGATGTCGGGGAAGCTGTAGAAGGCCCCCTCGGGTAGGTTGACTTTGAAGCCCGGAATTTTATTGAGCAGGTCGGTGACGACATTCCTTCGGTGCAGGAAGGCGTCCCGCATTTCGAAGGTCGCTTTCAGGTCGGACCGCAGCGCAATGGTGGCGGCCTTCTGGCCAAAGGAGTTTGCGCCTGAAGTAAACTGCCCCTGGACTTTCGTACAGGCTGCGGCCAGCCATTCCGGTGCTCCGATATAGCCCAGGCGCCAGCCCGTCATGGCAAACCCCTTGGAGAACCCGTTGATGGTGGCCGTGCGGTCCCTCATGGCGTCGAAGGCCCCGATGCTGTGGTGGCTGCCGGTGAAATTGATGTATTCGTAGATCTCGTCGGAGAGGATGGTGACATGGGGGTGCCTTTCAAAAACCGCCGCAATCTCCGCCAGGGCCTCCTTGCTGAACACAGAGCCGGTCGGATTGCAGGGGGAGGAAAACAGGAAGGCTTTGGTCCTCGGGGTGATTGCAGCTTCGATCTGCGCGGCTGTCGGCTTGTAGTCCTGGTCAATACCCGCCGAAACGATCACCGGCTGCCCTCCCGCAACTTTGACCATTTCGATATAGCTCACCCAGTATGGTGCGAGGATCAGGACCTCGTCGCCATCGTCCAGCAACGACAGGAAGATGTTGATCAGGGACTGTTTTGCGCCATTGGACACGACGATTTGGTTGGGCTTAAAGTTGAGGTCGTTGTCCCTTTTGAACTTGGCACAGATGGCTTCCCTGAGCTCCGGGGTGCCCGGCACCGGCGTATATTTGGTAAACCCTTCGTCGAGGGCCTGTTTTGCGGCGGCTTTGATATGCGCCGGCGTATCAAAGTCCGGCTCGCCAATACTGAGATTGATTACCTTGAAGCCTTTGGCATTCAGGTCCCGGGCCTGGGCCGCCATGCGCAGCGTTTCCGACTCGGCCATGTTTTGTACCCTTTTTGAAAGGGCTTGCTCGTGAAGTGCGACAGACATAAATTCGGTGTTTTTGTGATGTTCAGGTATTAAGCTCGGATAATCCTGCCGCAGGCGGCAAAAAAAATTTGGAGCATGCGATTTTAAATCTGGCCAGGCGACGACTTTTGAAAGTCCATGCTTACCTTTGTCAAGGCTCAAATTTAGTGTTGTTCCCATTTTAAAACAGTTTTTTTTCTAAAAAATCACCTACTTTACCGCTTTGTTAAATGAATCTGGCCATTTTTCAGGGATAAAGCTTCCGGAAATCCGAAAAATATTCAGCGGGCAGCACTGGATGGGTGTTGGTACGGTGCCCTTGCCCGGTTAAATCTGCATACACTTTCGCGTTTATGATAGAAAAAATCAGGCAACTTGAGGCCAAAAAAGCGCAGGCCCTGCAAGGTGGTGGCGAAGCCCGGATAGCGGCACAACATGAGAAGGGCAAGCTGACGGCGCGGGAGCGCATCCATTTCCTGCTCGACCCCAACTCGTTTGAAGAAACGGGTATGTTTGTGGAGCACCGCTGTACCGACTTTGGCATGGCCGGCCAGCAATTCCCCGGCGATGGGGTGGTGACGGGGTATGGGACTATCCATGGCCGGCTGGTGTATGTTTTTGCGCAGGATTTTACGGTATTCGGAGGATCGCTTTCGGAAACCCATGCCGAAAAAATCTGCAAACTCATGGATCTGGCTATGAAAAACGGCGCCCCGGTGGTCGGGCTCAACGATTCCGGGGGGGCACGTATCCAGGAAGGGGTCAACTCGCTCGGGGGATATGCGGATATTTTCTATCGCAACGTCATGGCCTCCGGGGTTGTACCGCAAATTTCGGCGATTATGGGCCCCTGTGCCGGCGGCGCGGTCTATTCCCCCGCAATTACGGATTTTATCGTGATGGTCGAAGCGACCTCCTACATGTTCGTGACCGGGCCAAATGTCGTGAAGACGGTGACGAACGAATCGGTCAGCCCGGAAGCGTTAGGGGGCGCACAGGCCCATGCGGTCAAGTCGGGGGTTACCCACCTCACAGCGCCAAACGATATCGAGTGCCTGGAGAAAATCCGCCGCTTATTGAGCTACCTTCCGCAAAACTGTGAGGAGAAGCCGCCACAATGGCCCTACACCCTCGGCGAGGAGGGTCGCACCGGCCTGCGGGAGATCGTGCCGGACAACCCCAACCATCCTTACGATATGCGGGAAGTAATCCAGGGAATCGCGGATGAAGGTTCGTTTTTTGAAGTCCATGAACAATTTGCGGATAATATCGTCGTTGGCTTTGCGCGCTTGGCCGGCAGGAGCATCGGGGTAATCGGCAACCAGCCGGTTTCGCTGGCCGGGGTCCTGGATGTAAACAGTTCGCGGAAGGGGGCGCGTTTTGTCCGCTTTTGCGATAGCTTTAATATTCCCCTGCTCGTCCTGGTGGACGTGCCCGGATTTCTGCCGGGCACCGACCAGGAATGGAACGGTATCATCGTCAATGGGGCAAAACTGCTCTATGCGTTCAGCGAGGCAACAGTGCCCCGGATCACGGTGATTACGCGAAAGGCGTATGGCGGGGCTTATGACGTAATGAACTCCAAGCATATTGGAGCAGATATGAATTTTGCCTGGCCAACCGCAGAAATTGCGGTGATGGGGGCAAAAGGGGCCTCTGAAATTATCTTTCGGAAAGAAATTTCCGAAGCCGCAGATCCCGAGGCGATGCTGGTGAGCAAGGAGAAATCCTATCAGGAGGCTTTCGCACATCCCTACCGCGCAGCGCAGCGGGGGTTTATTGACGAAGTAATAGACCCTGCCGAAACCCGCCGAAAACTCATCCGGGCTTTTGCCATGACAGAAAATAAGGCTGTCCGACTTCCACGTAAAAAACATGGGAACATTCCATTATGAAAGCATTGGTCTTTGAAGAAAAAGGCGTCCCCTTGCGCTTTTGCGATTGGGACGACCCACAGCCCGGCACGGGCGAGGTGCTTGTCGAACTTAAGGCGGCCGCGCTCAATCACCGGGACGTTTTTATCACCCAGGGCCTGTACCCCGGGATCAAGACCCCCGGGATACTGGGCTCTGACGGTGCCGGCCTGCTGGACGGCAGGGAGGTCGTGCTGGCACCCGGTAAGCACTGGGGCGCCGATGCGCGGGTGCAATCTCCCGGCTACGAAATTCTCGGTATGCCGGCATGGGGTACTTTCGCCGGCAAAGTCGCCGTCCCGCTCAGCGCCGCGCAGCCTAAGCCCGCCCATCTGAATATGACGGAGGCGGCGGCGCTTCCCCTGGCCGGCCTTACCGCTTACAGGGCCTTGTTCACCCAGGGGGCTTTTGAAAAAGGGCAAAAGGTGCTGATCACGGGCGGCGGGGGCGGTGTCGCTCTTTTTTGCCTCCAGTTTGCCGTCGCCCTTGGCGGCGAGGTCTGGGTAACTTCCGGGTACGAGGATAAAATTGCCCGCTGTAAAGCCTTAGGGGCGCAGGGCGGGGCGAATTACCGCAAACCAGACTGGCACAAGGATCTGCTCAAGGCAGCAGGGGAATTTGACCTGATTATTGACGGCGCCGGTGGCGCAGGCTTCGGGAACCTCCTCCGGCTCGCGAAACCCGCCGGCAGGATATCGGTATATGGCGGTACCCAGGGGACGGTGCCGAATTTCAGCCCCCAGCTTTTATTTTGGAAGCAACTCACCATTTGCGGTTCTACGATGGGCACTGATGCGGAATTTACGGAGATGCTCGGGCTGGTTGCCGCCCACCGCATTGTTCCGGTAATTGACCAGGTCTTTGCGCTGTCAGAAGGCAACGAAGCCCTGAAGCGCATGGACCAGGGCGCCCAGTTCGGTAAAATCGTCCTCACCATCCCATGAAGTTTGTCGGCTTGATGTCCGATACCCACGGGTACCTCGATGAGGGGATGCTCGCTCATTTTGCGGATTGCGACGAAATCTGGCACGCCGGCGACCTGGGGGATAACGGGACCGCCGAGCGCCTCGGGCATTTCAAACCCCTGCGTGCAGTATATGGCAACATTGACGGGACGCAGACGCGGATGCGTTTTCCGGAAGACCTCCGTTTCTCGATCGAGGGGCTCAGGGTCTTTATGACCCATATCGGCGGCTACCCAGGGAAATACCACCCCAGGGTCCGGCAATTGCTGAAAGCCGATCCCCCGGATCTGTTTATCTGTGGCCATTCCCATATCCTCAAGATTGTCCGGGACCCCCAACTGGGCCTGCTGCACATTAACCCGGGTGCCTGTGGACAGGAGGGGTTTCATCTGATGCGGACGATGGTGCGCTTCCGCATAAACGCCGGCCGCATGGAAGGGCTGGAGGTTATCGAACTGGGGCGCCGGGGAAGATTGCCTTAAAAGGTGATCATCAACCCGATACCATTCCCCGTCGGCTGAATCGCCGACAGCAGTGGGCCGAGCTTTTCGTTCCCTGCGGCCAGGGCGGCATACTGGGCAATGTCGAAGATCAACAAGAAGCCCCCCTGAAGCAAAATACTCTGACCAAAACCTTTCAGCCGCTCCGGCAATTTCACAGTATTTTTTGACCTTTCGATCAAATAGGCGCCTCCCATCAGGTAAGCTACATCCAACCCGGCGTTGAACAAGAGGATTTTCTGGATTTTATGATGCTCCTGAATACTCTCGAAGAGCCCCATCGCTGCCGGATCACTTTTTGATGCCCCCCAATATCCCAGTGCCGCAATGCCGAGGTTGACGGTGTTCCACGCCAGGTTCATCTGGTGAAAATATTTCGCGCTGCCGGTCTGCTTACCGGTAAGCGCTGCACCGAGTGCCATATTGCCTACCGCCCATCCACCCAGGATGAGCATGCCGGTCTGCTGCCGGTCCAGCCGCCAGGTATTGAAACTGGCGAGGTCGCCGTTCGGCACCTGGGCGAGCCCCCATAATCCAATACAAACAAAAAACCAGGTCAGCAGGGATCTCCCAAGGGCCGTATGCCCGCTACCGGCATAATCAGCGGCATTTCGGGCCGGAATTTTCTTCATGGCGCAAGTATTTTTTTAAAAAATGGTATTTTTTTTGGTTTGTGCCAAAAGTCTTTTGCCGCCTCCGGCGTCAGAATTTTATGTTGGGGT
Organism: Saprospiraceae bacterium; assembly: GCA_049315745.1. Classification (GTDB taxonomy): domain Bacteria; phylum Bacteroidota; class Bacteroidia; order Chitinophagales; family Saprospiraceae; genus JADJPL01. The sequence continues at coordinate 7,545 of JBMOJO010000064.1, forward strand.
TGTGTAAAAAGAATTTTTACGGCGCTTCGCGCCAAATTATGTTTTGAGAGACACGTCATTCTCACGATTTCGCTTCGCGAAATCGTGAGAATGACGTGTCTCTCAGAAGAATATTCTGCCGCCGTAGGCGGCAAAAACCTTTTTACACAACCCCCAATAAATTCCTTCGCGGCGAATCTGCGGATTCCCCCGGCAAAAAGATACAAAAAAATAAATCAAATTTTACTTTGGCACGGTATTTGGAGCAGTAAGTATTGAAAGTATAGTTGTTATTTCATAGAGATATTGGTTATTTTTACTGGCTTATTATTATGGGCGCCGCCTAAAAGAAGGCGGCGCTTTTGCCAGTTTTCCCTTCTTTTCGGGGCGCGGTCCCCCTTCCCTTTACATGCAACGTTCGACAAGGCGGCCTTAAACGGGATCATCGGGCCAAAAGCGGTGATTTTTTGATCGGGTGCCTGCTGCTGCAGGCCGCGGGGACTACTGTTTTTCTTGGGTTACAGGCGTTTGGTTTTCGGGGGCTGCGGTTTGAGCGGCAGGTGTCGCTATTCCGAGCGCATACCGTATTTTATGGAAGATGTCGGTATTTTCGTAGATGCCGGAAAAGAGCGCTGCACCGGGTCCGAAGGCGAAAACCGGGACCAAGGATGCCGTATGGTTATTGGATGTGAAGCCAAACGACAAACGGTTCATCCTGGAATCTTCGTGGATGCACATCCCGCCGGTTTCGTGGTCTGCGGTAACGATGACGAGGGTATTCCGGCTGTTCTCGGCGTACTTAAGGGCCTGGCCGACGGCACGGTCGAAGTCGAGGGTTTCCAGTACGGCATTTTTGCCATCGCGCTGGTGGCAGGCCCAATCAATTTGGGAGCCTTCGATCATGAGGAAGAAGCCTTTATCGCTGCGCCTTTCCAGGAATACCGGTCCGATACGGGTGGCCAGCTCGAGGTAGTCCCGGCCATTAGCTACTCCGGGCGGGTGTTTTTCAGCGGTGAAATAGAGCAGTGGCCTTGAAGCGTCGAGCTTGATCTTTCCGAGGGGCGTAGTGCTGTAGTCCATGACCTGATACCCCCTGGAACGCAAGGTGTCGAGGAGGTTTTTCTGGTCGGCTTCCCGATTGTCGAAATAGGTTTTTCCGCCTCCGATAGCGAGGTCAACAGGCGCATCCAGGAAATCGGCGGCAATCTCCTCGTAATATTCCCTGGATGCGGCATGGGCAAAGAAGGCGGCGGGGGTTGCATGGACGATGGTCGAGGTAGCGACCAGGCCGGTTGACAGGCCCTGCTCCGCGCTTTCTTCGAGGATGGAACGCAGGGGCAGGGTATCAGCGGATACCCCGATCGCGTTGTTGTAGGTTTTGCGGCCACTTGCGAAGGCAGTAGCGCCGGCCCCGGAATCGGTCACGAGATTATCGTAGGAATAGGTCTTGTGAAAGCCGACAACAGGAAATTGTGTGAGGTGTAGTTTGTTGTTGTTCGAATACAAGGCCGCACTGACCTGCGGCAGGCCCATACCGTCGCCGATCATCAAGATGATATTTTTGGGGCGCATTTCGGGCGTTGGCGCCGGCTGCTGGGCGGCCGGGCGATACAAGGCAGAACTCCCGCAAAGGAGCAGTGCCAGTCTCAATAGCCACGTGCTGCCCCCGGCAGCAAGATACAGTTTGGCGCTCAGGTACGGGCCGCGTTGTACGAGGCCGACCCAACGGCGCGCCATTTTGAAAAATCTTTTCATTGTGCGCTCTCCACTTTTACGGGCATAGCCCTGGCCGCTCAGGTGTGCAGGGGCTGCGTGGGGGCAAAACAAGGCTGATTCAGCCTGCGATTGCCCTGGCGCGGCAAGTCTGACCTGTCGGCCAAAACCATTGACCTTTGTTGCTTGTGCAAAATAAACAATTTTTCCCAAATCATGCGGAAGTAAAGTACGCGGGGGCAGCAGGAAAAAGTGTGAGAACGATTAATAGCCGTATTTTCCCTTCCACCAATTGCCGAGCTGTGTACGGGCTTTGTTTTCGGCCGGATTATCCTGTGGGTCGTAGAATGTTTCGCCCGAGAGGCTTTCCGGGAGGTATTCCTGTTGGGTAAAATTGCCGGAAAAGTCGTGGGAATAGCGGTAGTTGCCGCCATAATTCAGCGCTTTCATGAGTTGGGTAGGCGCATTGCGCAGGTGGAGGGGCACCGGCTGATTTCCGGTACTGCGCACCTTTGCCAGGGCGGCATCAATCGCGAGGTAGGCCGCGTTGCTTTTTGGGGAAGTGGCGAGATAAATAACGGCTTCGGACAGGATGATGCGGGCTTCGGGCATTCCGACTGCCTGGACGGCCTGAAAAGCGGTAGTGGCCATAAGCAGTGCGTTTGGGTTGGCCAGCCCGATATCTTCGGCAGCAGAGATAATCATCCGGCGCGCGATAAACTTGAGGTCTTCACCGCCTTCGAGCATCCGCGCCAGCCAATAGAGTGCGGCATTCGGGTCACTGCCGCGGATGGATTTGATCAAGGCCGAGGCGATGTCATAGTGCTGTTCGCCGCTTTTATCGTAAAAGGCGGTGAAAGCCTGGGCTTTTTCCTGTACCAGCAGGTCGTCTATGACGAGCTCCTGGTCTTCCCCGGCATCGGCAGCGACGAGTTCGAGCAGGTTGTAGAGTTTTCGGGCATCGCCGGAGGAATAGAACAGGAGGGCATCCAGGCCGGCAAAGGTTATTTTTTTGGTGGAAAGGTATTCGTCGGTTTTGAGGGCAAGCTCGGCCAGGGCCCTGAGGTGTTCCGGCCCGAGGGGTTTAAGCACATAGACCTGGCAGCGCGAGAGCAGGGCAGGGATGACTTCGAAAGATGGGTTCTCGGTCGTGGCGCCAATCAGGGTGACCGTGCCTTTTTCTACCGCGCCCAGCAGGGAGTCTTGCTGGGATTTACTGAACCGGTGTACCTCGTCAATGAACAGGATGGGGTTGGGCCGGCTGAAAAATTGCTGCTGTTCTGCTTTTTGAATGGTCTCGCGCACGTCTTTTACCCCCGCGCTGATGGCGCTGAGGGTATAAAAAGGCCGTTTCAGGGTGTTGGCGAGGATATGCGCGAGGGTCGTTTTGCCCACGCCAGGGGGGCCCCAAAGGATAATTGAAGGGAGGTGGCCGGACTTGAGGGCCTGGGAGAGGACGGAGCCGGGGCCGAGCAGGTGTTCCTGCCCGATAAATTGGTCGAGGCGGCCCGGCCGCATGCGTTCTGCCAGTGGTATGGCCATCGGTCAGCGCAGGAGTTTTTGTTTTTCCCGCTGAAACTCTTCTTCGGAAATAAGTCCTTTATCTTTGAGCTCTCCGAGCTGCAGGATCTGGTCCAGTGGATTGAGCGGTGGCAGCGGGGTCAGCTCGGCGACGGCAGTGGGCGCCGGGCGGTCCTGCGGTGCCCGCGGGCGCTTGAACCCATTGGCGGCAAACGGACCAAATGCCGGCTGTTCGCGCAGGAATTGCAGGGAGGCATGCTTGTAGATCTTGTCGTGGTCGTCAAATCCATTGGCCACGGCTTTTTCCAGGTGTTCCATCGCAGCATCGGCGTCCTGGATCATGGAATAACAACACGCCAGGTTAAAATGCAGCCAGGGATACTCAATACCCTTTTCCAGGGCTTTGACGAAGGCATCCACCGCACCGTCAAAATCGCCGGCACGAAACCGCTCAATGCCAAGGCTCTTTAAAAACGACAGGGATGGGTTCCTTCCGGATTTTTTCGTCTGCGATACCTCGTAATCTTCCTCTTCCTCTGCTTCGACGTACCGCGCCCTGCGCATCCGCTCCCTGATCCGGCGGGCGTTGTATTTGTCGTCGAAATCGTCAACGGGCATGGCAAAAAATAGTATGGCGTCAACGAAACCCAATAGCGCAGGTGCAAGAACTGCCGGCCAGTTTTCATCAATGCTGATTGCCAGGGTGACAAAAAATAAGAAGAAATGTAATACGCCCTGGAACCACCTTCCGAGGTAGAAGCGGTGAACGCCGAAGATCCCAAAGAAAAGGGCCAGAATGCCCGCAACTGATTTACGTTTCATTGCCGATTGACTTTTCGGACTGCAAATTTGCGGTTTTGTATATTGAAGTACAAATTAATTATATCAGCATGGTTACTACAGGCGACAAAATGCAATTTTTTACCCCCAATGATTGTCCCCGCCCCACAAATACGTTTTTATATGAACAATAACAACCCCCGTTCTGGTTCATGGGAAGGATATGCCCGCGATAATCCTGTCCCTTGCGCCGGGGCCCAGACAGTACAGGAGGTCCAGGATACTGAGACCGGGCAGAAAACCGTTCCGGTCTTCAAAGAGCTGGGGGTAGGGGAGGACCTGGAACCCCTGCAGGGGCTGCCCTGCCATATAGTTTGGGCGGAAAGCCGCGCGCAGGTCAAGCGTGTCAGCGGGTGAACGGACATACGCTTCGTTCAACTCCGGATGCCGGGGGCATTTAAGAAATCCCAGCACCAGACGCAGGAGCTCCTGGTTAAGATCGAAAAGAAAGGCGGGGCGGCGCTCAAATACCGGGAGCAGCAGGGCAGTATATTCTTCGTAAAAAGGCGCCCTGCCATAGGCGCTGCGGATGGCCTGCCAGTGGGTTTTGACCCAGGGCTCCCGGTAATCAATGCGCACTTCCCGGACCGGCAGTTGCTGGTGTTTGCCCTTCAGGAGTGGTATGGTCAGCCGCTGGGCCCCATTGGCAGTTGCGATGAAGCAGCGGTTGCGCGTCCCCCCTTTCTGGTAATGCTCCCACTGCTCGATAAAGATGCGGCCGAACAGAAAGCATGCCCCAAGATATGGGATCGGGGGAAGGTAGGCAGTCGGCAGCAGGGCGGAGGTATATTGCCCCATAAGCATTCTTTTTTTTGCAAAGCTGTAAAAAATTTTATTTTTAACGCGTACTTGATGTGCTGAAGTGGCGTGCCAGAAAAATAGCCGTGGCGTCATAAGTCTTTTTTTGGCGCTTTGAGCCAAATTATATTATTGGAGACACATGGTTTTCGAAATTTCGCGAAGCGAAATTTCGAAAACCATGTGTCTCCAAAGAGAATATTCTGCTGCCGCATGCGGCAAAAGACTCCCCGGCGACTTATAATACAGCAGCGCATTGATCACACCATCCGTTGCAGGTACAAATAATTAAAGCGTATGTCAAAGTTGATGTTTTACACAGGTGTTTTGTGCAGGGTCTTGTGGACTGTTGTCTTTGTAGGCCATATAGATGGATATGGGCAGGCGGGCAGCCCGGATATGATTCCGGCGCTGGACAGGCTTTTCCGGGAGTATGACAGGACGGATAGCCCTGGGTTCGGAGTCGGGATTATACAAAACGGGGCAACCGTGTACAGCAGGGGGGTCGGCATGGCCAATCTGGAGACGCGAACGGTATTTACCCCTGCCACCGTTTCCGATATCGGCTCGGTCGCGAAGCAGTTGACGTGCATGGCGATTATTTTGCTCGAACAGCAGGGCAAGCTGGATCTGGACGACGATATCCGCCTGTATTTTCCGGATATCCCGGATTTCGGTGCCACAATCACCATTCGGCAGCTCATGCACCACATCAGCGGGCTTCGCGAGGTTTATGATATGTTGGCGCTTTCCGGCTGGCAACAAGGCGACGGGATCCATCAGCGCGACGCGATGGATCTGGTATCGCACAGTGCTGCGCTCAATTTTGCGCCGGGCGCGCGTTATGCATATTGCAATACCGGCTATATGTTGCTGGGCAGCCTTATCGCCAAATTGGGCGGAAAGGATTTCGAAGCGTGGATGCGCGAAAACATTTTCCTGCCGCTTGGGATGGAGCATACCTATATTATGGACAGACAGGGGGAGCTGTTTTCCGATTGTGCGGAGTCTTATGCCCGCAGTGACGGGCACTGGGTGAAGCTATACGACAACAGCACCGCGTTTGGGCAGGGGGGGATCTATTCGACGGTACCGGATATGCTGAGGTGGCTGGATAATTTTCGCACCGGGAAGGTTGGTGGCCAGCCCGGCCTGGAGCGTTTGTTTACCCGGGGCATCCTGAACAGCGGCGATACGCTGGATTACGCCCTGGGCATCGAACACGCCGGGTACCGCGGCCTCCGCCTTCTGCAGCACACGGGTTCGAGCGCCGGCTACCGGGCAATCCTCTGCTATGTACCGCAATACGGGCTGGGGATTATGCTGAAAGCCAACTACGCAAATTTTGAAGGGGAAGCACTTTGCAGAAAAATCCTGGATGTGATGACCGGCATGCCCGGGGCCGAGGCAGCTGCGAAGCCGGCAGCTGGGGCAAAACAGGACGCGCCGCTTCAGGTCGAGGCCCCGGAGCGCTTTACCGGCAGGTTTTTTTCCGCTGAGCTGGAGCAGTTTTTTGAAATATACCAGCAGGAAAACAAACTGTTTTTCCGGAGCCGCAACCTGGCGCCCGTTCAGATGGAGGCTATAGGCCCCGACCGCTTCAAAGGAAAAACGTTTATTGATGCGATCACTTTCGAACGGGACAAAAAGCAACGCGTGACCGGCATCCGGGTCAGTGTGGAAGGCGCACAGGGGATTTGGATGAAAAAATGGGAGGAAAGCCCGGTGCGCTGAACACGGGCAGCCTAACGGGCGATCAGGTACATCAGCAGGATCAGCACCAGGACAATGGCCACGATGTAGGACAAAACCCTTTTGCCGGAGTCCTCCTGAACCTGAGACTGGCTACTTTTTTTTTGAACGCGGTGAAGTTTGTTGCTCATCGAAAACAGGTATTTGGTCGTTGATCAAAAGAAAAGTTTCACATCCCTGCCCGCCGGTCGGTGCAGGACTGCGAAAAGTTACAACAAGCATATTAAATAGAAAAGCAAACGCGGAAAAAATTTCCCGGCAAAAAGAATTATCGGATGAAGCGCTCATAGAAATCCACGACGCGCTCATCGGTAAGGATATCTGTTTGGCGGATGGCCTGGCGCAGTATGATCCCTTCCAGCGTCCTGCAGCGGCTGAGGGCAACGTAGGTTTGCCCGTGTTCAAACGCGCCTTTCCCCAGGTCTATGATCACCCGGTCGAAAGTCTTGCCCTGTGCCTTGTGGATCGTGACCGCCCAGGCAAGTTTGACTGGAAATTGCTCGAACACACCGATCGTTTCGGCCTGTATTTTATCCGGTTCGTCTTCATTGACCGAGTAGCGCAGCATTTCCCAGGCACTGCGTTCAACGGTGACGAGGACGGTCTGCCCACTTTCTTCGATCGCGACCGTCAGGGCTTCATCGGAAATTTTCGTAATCCGCCCGACGGTTCCATTAGCATATTGTCGTTCGGGGTCATTTTTGAGCAGCATGACCTGGGCATCGGTTTTTAGCCTGAGGATGGAATCGGTAGGGAACAGTGCAGGGTTGAAATTGCCGGAGACCTTTGCTGTATGGCATATCTCCAGGCCTTTTAGTTTGCCCAGCTCCCGCTGATTGATGGCATCGGCGGTAGCGTTGCGGGCGGTGAGGGTAATGTAAAACCCCTCTGGCTGAAAATCCGGGTGATGCCGGCTGTTGAGGGCGTCGAGGTCGTCCTGGTCGGCACGGTTGAGGCGCAGGTTATCGAGCAGGCGAAGGAAGTGCTTATTGTCCTGGCGATATACTTTGGTCAGTTCGATCATTTCCATCTTCAGCCCCTGGAGGAAAACCCGGGCAGAAAAGAAATATGGGGAGGGATAGGTCGAATGGTAGATAAAAGATTCCTCATCGGAGGCGATGACGGGAGGAAGCTGAAAGAGGTCGCCGAACAAAGCGACCTGAACCCCGCCAAAGGGTTGCTGGCTGTTCCGGTTGATGCGGAGGAAATAATCAATATGGTCGAGCAGATCGGCACGTACCATAGAAATCTCGTCAATGATGAGCAGCTCGAGTTTTTTGAAAATTCTTCGGTCTTTTCGCTTTTTAATCTCGGAGCTGGGAAAAAACCGCGGGGGAAAACCAAAGAACGAATGGATCGTCTGGCCTTTTACATGCAGGGCTGCGACCCCGGTATAGGCGAGCACGACCGTGTTCTTTCGCGTGGCGTCGCGCAGCAGTTGCAGCAGGGTGGACTTGCCCGTGCCCGCCCGCCCTGTCACAAAAACGTTTTTCCCGGCTTTTTCGATGCTGTCCAGCACAGCGGTGAATTCCGGGGATAATTCCAGTGGTGCTTTTTTCTTCAACAATTTGAGGTGTTGTTGCGTTAATGAAGTCTGTCAAACGGGAAAGATAATATTTTTGCCGGGTATGCGTACGCTGTTGAGCCGCTTTTTGGGGTATTGATTTTAGCCGGTCGCGTGGGCAGGCTTGTTGTAATAGGAGGCAAGGGGGGGCATGGTGCTTTTTCGCCCGAGTTGCGCGTTTTTGCGGAAGCATAGCCGAGCGCCTTCGCGTGGACGAATGACGGCACACCCCTTACTCTGCGATGACCCCATTGTGGCAAGCCCGTTGCACATGAGTTGTCCCTTTTAACCAACGCGCCTAAATATATCCGTTTCCATGGAGAAAAATGCAACACGGGGGGAATCCCCTTTCCGCTTCAAACAGTTCGAGGTCTATCAAGACCGGTGTGCGATGAAGGTCGGCACAGATGGCGTCCTGCTGGGCGCCTGGGCCGGTGTAGAAGGGGCTTCCCGCATCCTGGACATCGGCGCGGGCACAGGTGTGATCGCGATTATGGCCGCCCAGCGCGCGCCGCTCGCAACGGTTCACGCGGTCGAGATTGACGGGCCTGCTTTTGTGCAATGCGGGGAAAATATGCGCGAATGCCCCTGGCACACGCGGCTGGAGGTGTTTCATGCGGCGGTGCAGGATTACGCGAAAGACCCTTTGGAAAAGTACGATCTCGTCCTGAGTAACCCGCCTTTCTTCACCGGGGGCACTTTCTCCTCTAAAGGCGGGCGTAGCGATGTGCGGCATACGGTGAAGCTCCCCCACGGCGAGCTGTTACAGGCTGCACGCCGGCTGCTAGCGCCCTCCGGTCGCCTGGCGCTGATACTGCCTTACATCGAAGGATTGCGGTTTTTGGAACTGGCACAGGGGTACAACTTCTACTGTATGCGCATGACCGAAGTCCGGCCCAAAGCCGACAAACCCATCGAGCGCCTGCTCATGGAATTCGGTCAGGAAAGCACCACAACGCCCCCAAGCGGCGAGTTGATTATCCAGCACGATGGCGTCAACGCCTGGACGGATGCCTACCGGGCATTGACGCGGGATTTTTACCTCGATATGTGATGGGGAGCTACTACGGGCACTTTATCCAGCTTCGCGGCAAAATTTTGGATTAAAACCGGGGTTGTGCAAAAAGGTTTTTTACGGCGCTTCGCGCCAAATTATGTTTTGAGAGACACGTCATTTTCACGATTTCGCTTCGCGAAATCGTGAA
>JBMOJO010000325.1:0-3772 GCA_049315745.1 Saprospiraceae bacterium
TTGGGTTTAATGGTGATTCGCAAGATAAAGATAGGGATTTTTTGAAATATCCCAATTTTTACGTAAGCGCGGCTTCAAATAATTATTTGGCGCGAAGCGCCGTAAAAAGACTTTTTACACAACTCTATTTTATAGACGTTATATAAAAAGTCTTTTGCCGCCTGCGGCAGCAGAACATGCTTCTGAGAGACACGTCATTTTCACGATTTCGCTTCGCGAAATCGTGAAAATGACGTGTCTCTCAAAACATCATTCGGCGCGAAGCGCCGTAAAAACCCTTTTACACAACCCCATAATTATTTGGCGCGAAGCGCCGAAAAAAGACTTATTCCGTGCTGATTTTCCAAGACAATGCGCTGCTAAACAGGTAAAAACAATCGCCTCTACTTTCCTTCCGCAAAATTTAATTTCGGATACGCGACATAATACTTCGTCACCGTCCTGGAGTGCATTTCGTAATCGGTGCTCTCGGACATGGGGCGCACTTCCCCGTTCTTGAACAGGATATCAATCTCGCCCTGGGCGGTGTTGTAGGCGGAGTTGCTCTCGGTGCCGGAAAGGACGAGCACCTCCGGTGCATCGGGCTCCCCCGGCCAAAGGGCGGCGACGGACGATTTCAGCGAGGAGAGATAGGCCTCGGGGAAAGGCGATCCAGACAATTCCAGCTTAAACAAGCGTCTGTTGATCAGGCTTTTGGAAAGAAATGCGAGCAACTTGTCGGGGTGCTTGGCCCAGCTTTTCAGGGCAGACATCACATCGCAATCGTCCAGGTTGGCAAACTGCTGCAACAGGGCCTCCCGGTGGTGCTCAAAGTCGCCGGCACCGATATCCAGGTACAGGAAAAAAGACAAGGCCTCCGGACAAGGCAGCTGAGTACCTGCCCGCCCCAGCATGCGCGCCCGCTGCAGGGTCTGTACCAGCATCTGCTCGGCGGCCAGGACCGTCTTGTGCAGATACACCTGCCAGTACATCAATCTTCTCGCCGTGAGGAACTTTTCGATCGCATAAATTCCTTTTTCCTCTACCACGAGCCTGTTGTCATAAACAGCCAGCATCTTGATAATGCGGTCGTAGCCGACTACCCCTTCATACACCCCGGTGAAAAAGCTGTCGCGGGTAAGGTAATCGAGGCGGTCCATATCCAGTTGGCCGGAAACCAATTGGTACAGGAAGCGTTTGGGGTATCGGTCCCGGAATATCGCAATGGCCATATCCAGGGCACCGCCGAAGGTATGGTTGAGCGATTCCATAAACCATTCGGACAATCGTTCATGGCCTACCGGGATGAGCGTATGCTCCAGGGTATGTGAAAAGGGGCCGTGGCCGATATCGTGCAGCAAGATCGCAGCAGAAACCGCCGTAGCTTCTTCGTCCGTGATTTCTGCCCCTTTACTGCGCAAGACCTCGATCGCCTGGCTCATGAGGTGGAAAGCCCCAAGGGCATGGTGGAAGCGGGTATGCAATGCCCCCGGATATACATAATGGCTCAGGCTGACCTGCTTGATCTGCCGGAGCCGCTGAAAATACGGGTGCTCGACAAGGTCAAAAATCAGGCCGTAGGGGACGGCGATGAAACCGTAAACTGGGTCGTTGAAAATCTTTTTCGACGGCATAGTTGTTTTTTTTTGTTTAACCCGTTTCAAAAGGCCTTTTTCTAAAATCCTCCGCTGTTTGAACAATATTTCGCCGATAAAGATGATTTATTCCTTTGCAGAATCTATTTGCCGGCGGTATCCGCGGCTTCGCCGCGAAGGAGGTTATTGGGGGGGGGTTCTGAGAGACACGTCATTTTAACGATTTCGCTTCGCGAAATCGTTAAAATGACGTGTCTCTTAAAATATAATTCGGCGCGAAGCGCCGTGAAAAGACTTTTGCCGCCTGCGGCGGCAGAATATTCTTCTGATAGACCCCTCATTTTCACGATTTCGCTTCGCGAAATCTCAAAAATGATGTCTCTCTCAAAATATAATTCGGCGCGAAGCGCCGTGAAAAACCTTTTTATCCATGCCGTCTGTATAACGAAAAATTGCGCGCGTTTTTTTAACAAAAATAATCTATGGAAAAAATTACCATCCTTTGGGCAGACGATGAAATTGATTTGCTCAAACCCCAGTTGAAATTCCTGGAAAGCAAAGGGTACGCAGTCATCCGTGTCACCAACGGGCACGATGCGCTGGAAGAATGCGAAAACAACAAAGAAATTGATGTAGTCTTTCTCGACGAAAGCATGCCGGGCATCACCGGGCTCGAAACGCTTTCCCGGCTGAAGGCCTCCAACCCCAAGCTGCCCGTGGTCATGATTACCAAAAACGAGGCAGAAAACGTTATGGAAGAAGCGATCGGCGCCGAAATTGCCGATTACCTCATCAAACCCGTCAACCCCAACCAGATCCTGCTTACCCTCAAAAAAATTATTGACAACGCGCGCCTCGTCCGGGAAAGGACCTCTTCCGATTACCAGCAGGAGTTCAGACAGATCTTTTCACAGATCAACAGCAACCTCGACTACGACGAGTGGGTAAATGTGTACCGCAAAATCGTCAATTGGGAAATCAAGATCGAACAGTCCAACTCTGTCGAGATGAGCGATATCCTCGCGATGCAAAAGCAGGGCGCCAATGTGGAATTCAGCAAGTACATTGCCCGGAACTACCTCAACTGGATCAACGAATCCCAGGAAGCGCCGGTCATGTCCAATAACCTCATGCGCAGCAAAGTATTTCCCCAACTGGACGATTCGGTGCCGTCTATTTTCCTGCTGCTCGATAACCTGCGCTACGACCAGTGGAAGGTCATCGAACCCATCCTCAGCAGCCTCTTCCGCGTCGAGGAAGAGGACTATTTCTTCAGCATCCTGCCAACCTCTACGCAATATAGCCGCAATGCGATCTTCTCCGGGATGATGCCCTCCGAGATCGAACGCGCACACCCCGACTGGTGGCGCAACGACAATGAAGAGGGCGGTAAGAACCTTTACGAAGATCAACTCTTTGCCGAACTCGTACAGCGCACTTTCCGCAAGGGGCTGCGTTTTGAATACCTCAAAATTACCAGCGTGCACCATGCGCGCCAGCTCCAGGACAATATCCTCAACTACCTGAACAACGACCTCACCGTCATCGTCTATAATTTTATTGATATGCTCTCCCATGCCCGTACCGAAATGGAGGTACTCAAGGAACTGGCAGGGGACGAAAAGGCCTATCGCTCCCTCACCCGCTCCTGGTTTGAAAATTCCCCCCTCTGGCTCGCCCTGCAACGCCTCGCCAACCGCAGCATACAGTTGTTCGTCACCACCGACCACGGCACGATCCGCGTCAATTCGCCTTCCAAAGTCGTTGGCGACCGCGAGACGACCACCAACCTGCGCTATAAAGTCGGCAGAAACCTCCAATACGAGAAAAAGGATGTTTTTGAAGTGCGCGACCCCGCACAGGCCAAGCTGCCCAGGCCTAATGTAAGCTCCAGCTTTATTTTTGCCAAAGAGGACAATTTCTTCCTCTACCCCAACAATTACAACCAATACAACAATTACTATAAAAATACCTTCCAGCACGGCGGTATCTCCCTGGAGGAAATCATCTGCCCCTTCATCCGCCTGCGGTCCAAGTAACAAAGGGCCCGCAAAGGCTATGCTGCCGGAGAATAGGCCCTTTGCGTCCCGCTCAAATCCGGAACGGGGCTGCCTTATAAGGAATATACCGCCTGCAGCAGCAGAATATTCTTCTGAGGGACACGTCATTTTCACGATTTCGCTTCGCGAAATCGTGAA
>JBMOJO010000326.1:0-3768 GCA_049315745.1 Saprospiraceae bacterium
TATAATTCGGCGCGAAGCGCCGTAAAAAACCTTTTTACACAACCCCAGACTTTTTGCACAACCCCGGCGCTTCGCGCCGAAAAGCTATTCGGCCGCTCGTGCCATCTAAAGCTTGAGCAAGCGTTCTCGCCATACCCATCCGAGCGTATCATATACCAATAGCACATACCACGAGGACGGCAGCCCCTCCAGCGGGATTTCTTTGCGGATTGCCAGTTGTTCAGGCAGTTCGCCCGATGCCACAGGCCTTCCGGACAGGTCTGTCAGCCGCCATCTCAACGCACGGGGTTTGACCGGAAAATCAATTTCAAGGGTCATATTCTCTGCAGTCGGATTGGGAAAAATCTTCCCGGTAGCGTGGGAAAAGACGGCAGGGGCGAGACGCGTGGGCAATAAACGGATCGAATCCTGGGCGGAACAGCCATAAAAATCGGTGACTGTCAGGCGATATACTCCCGGGGCAATACCTGTCAGCAAGGCCGTGCTATCCCCGGAGTTCCATAAATACCGGTAAGGAGGGGTTCCGCCGGAGATTTCTACGGCGATATTTCCTGTATTCCCCGGTTCGTTGGAAAAGAAACTGCTCCACTTAAACGCTAAAGGCCCGGGCTCAGTCACTTGATAATCAAATACTGCTGAACACCCCTTTTCGTCCCTTACCGAAAGGCGGTAAACCCCCGCGATGAGGTTGCCGATACGCGGGGTATCCAAGGCAATCTGCTCCCCGGAAGCATTTCTCCAGATCGTCTGGAAAACGCCCTGCGTCCCGGATATCGCCACACGTATCCCTCCGTTCCCTTCGCCCTTACACTGTACAGGCGAAATTTCCGGCTGCACCTGGATTGCCAAAGCAGGTTCCGGGATTTCAAACAGCGGAAAAGTGGTGCGGCAGCTATCGGCATCCGCAATGGTGAGCTCATATATCCCGCCCTTCGCATTGTACAGACTTGCCCCACCGATCCTGCCATTCCAATAATACGTATAAGGTGGCCGCCCCCCGCTCAGACGGGTCTCAATCCTGCCGGTAGTATCGCCCCGGCAGGCAACCCCTGTGATCTCGGCTGATTCCAGGCGAAGGGAAGAACGGGCCGGGATATTAATCGCAGAAAGGGTATCGCTGCACACGCGGGAGTCGGTCACCACCAAGCGGTAATTGCCACTCTTGAAAGAAATCAGGTCTTCCGTGGTAGCCACTTCCCGGCCACTCCCTTCGTCGAACCAGTTGAACGCGTAGGGAGGCGTCCCGCCTGTGGCTGTCACATAAACCGCCCCAGAATTAGGGCCGGCACAGTTTACCAGTTGGATACTGTCTCTGCGGATACTAAGAGGGAGCGGCTCGCGCAAAGGCCGCTCGGCAGATACGACCTTACAACCGAGCGCATCGGAAACAACAATACCGTATCTGCTCCCAGGGCCAAGCCCACTTAAATTCCATTGTGTCTGAAAGGTCTGTACCGTTGTCGCCGTACCCTTAAACGCATAGGTATAGGGCGGCTTCCCCCCCTTCACCGCAACGCTTATGCTGCCGTCCACTTCTCCAAAACAGCTGATATCCCGTACCTGAAAACTCACCAGCTCTAATGGCCTGCCATTATCCCTTACCTTGACCGGAGGAAGTACCTGACGGCAACCATTGCTATCCTGCACGGAAAAAGAATAATCCCCGGGAGGGACGTTGTTTAGTACCGGCTCTGTCCTGCCATTATTCCAGCGCAGGCTGAAAGGCGGAACCCCGCCGGCAACAATTGCCTTGAGTTGGTTAGTAGTATCCCCCTCACAGATATTTCCGATGCGCACCTCCGCGCCAAGCTGGATTGCCGGTGGTTCCGGCAGGTTGAATGTTGCATTTAAGGGGCAGCCTTTGCTGTCTGTCGTAAAAAAACGGTACTCGCCGGCACCCAAACCGAATGCAGACGAAGCCGTCGAGGGCGTTCCGAGCCATGTAAAACGATATGGCGGGACCCCTCCCTTCACTTCCAATTCCAAAAAGCCCGTGCGATCGCCCCGACACGCGATTTCCCCTTTTGATATCAGCGCATAGGAAAGCGGTGGAGGGTTATCCAGGTGTATCGTATCTCGTATGGACTGACAGCCCTGCCCATCTGTAATCGTCACGCGGTATCGGCCTTCTTTCAAACCGCTCCGCTCTCTGCCACTGAACCCACTCTCCCATTTATAGGAAAGCGGCGGATAGCGCACCTGTAACGGCTCAATCCTGAGCAGACCGTCGTTTCCTCCTGTGCAGGAAGGCGGTACGGTCACAATATCCACCTGAATGGGCATCTCCTGCACCCGGAGCTCAAAGGTCGTATCGTAATGACAACCGAGGGTGTCCCGCACCGTTACAGAATATTTACCTGCACTAAGCCCATTGATTACTGCACTGGTATCCCCTCCGTTCCACAAGTACCGAAATGGTCCTCTGCCGATAGGATTCAAGCTGATCCGGCCATCTGCGCGACCGGTACAGAGCGGCATGGCCAATGTGGCATTCCACCTTAGCGAATCGGGGGCTGATACCTGTATGGACACCGTATCTGAAAGACAACCATTGCGATCGCGGATCTGAAGACCGTACTCCCCTACCCCTGCATGCTTCAACGTCTGATCAGTTGACCCGTTCCCCCATAAATATTGATAAGGACTGCTGCCCCCCATCCCCATTGCTTGCAGTATCCCCGAGGCATCTCCCCGGCACCGGGGCGAAGCCAAAACCGCAACAGAGGCTGTCAAAGCAGAAGGAGCCTTCACCGTAAAAACTCCACTGGCGGCACATCCATTGAAATCGCTTACCAAAACCCGGTATATGCCGCTATCGAGGTTACTGCGCAGCGGGGCAGTAGCTCCATTATCCCATACATACTGATAAGGAGCAGTACCCCCACGGCCGGAAACCAGGAGAAAACCATCCTTGCCCCCGGAACACGCCACATCTGCCAGGCTATCCGCCAAAACCCGCAATTCAGCAGGTGCCGTGACCTGATATTCCTGCACCAGGGCACATCCGTCAAGGTCGCTGATCGTCACGGTATATTCCCCCTGAGCAAGGTTGCTGATACCGGAAGTCAAAAATCCATTTCCCCAGCGGAAGCGGTAACCTCCACTGCCCCCAAAAGCCGTTACGGCGACAGCGCCATCCCGCCCATTACTGCAGGATGCCTGCCGGATAATAGCGTTAGCAGATAAAGCCGGCGGATCGGGCACAATAATACTGTCGAGTACGGTCGTGCAATTGTTCTCACTGACCGTCACCGAATATACCCCGCTTTTAATGCCCCGGGAACAAGCCGCCGTATCCCCGGAACTCCAGCGAAAAGTGGCTGTTGAATTTCCCGGTAATTCCAGGCAAATCGAGCCGTCAGCTCCCCCTGCACAACGGGGAGTGCCTACCCGGATACCTTTTACCTGGGCGCCTGTACCGTTTACATACGTCGGCGGAAGGACAAAAGCGCATTTTTCGTTTGAACTATCGGTCACTGTGATCCGGTAACTGCCCTGTGCAAGATTATTCAAGGAAAATGGTATAGTCGTTACCCCGGTAATCTCCCCAACCGTACCATTTCCACCTGCCCATCGGTAAGAAAAAGGAGGTACGCCGTCCAGTGGCCGCAAGATTATCTTGCCGTCCCCAGCCCCGCAGGCGCTCGCATCTACGACCTCCCTGAACAGAGAATCCATACTGCGGGTCGTAATAAATACCAGCGAATCCGTCGCGGCGCACCCGGCGGCATCTGTTACCCGCAAGCCTATGCTGCGCCGCAGGCCCGC
>JBMOJO010000327.1:0-3760 GCA_049315745.1 Saprospiraceae bacterium
TCTATGCCCCTCAGGAAAATGACCTCGACTGGAAAATTGGCGACCCCTTCCTGCCGATCAGCGAACTGCGGAAGGCCTCGCGGGAACGCTATGGAGCGCTGCGCCAGGGCACCTTCCGCTACCTCCGCATAGAGGATGCTTTGCTTAAGGATAAGGCTGCGCAGGAAAAACCGGATATCATCCCCATCATCGTAGCACTGGACGAAGAAAATGTCCGGCTCGAAAATGCAGTCCGCAAACTGTGGTCTCAACCCGGACCTCATGCCATACTTACCGGCAAAGGCGGAATGGGTAAAACGGTATCCCTGGATTACCTTTGGCAGTATTTCCTCGGCCATGTCAACCCCGACAAAGGTGTTGCCTCCGATCCCATTCCCCTTTACCTCGCCGTTGAAGAAATAAACGAATGGGGCGAGAACCGAAACTCCACATTCATCCGCGAACAGCTACGGGAACTTTATTATATTGATGACCTCAAAGATTTTCTCGGCGACCAGGTCGGGCAAGGGCCTCCGAATGTGCTGCTCCTGCTGGACGGGCTCCACTATGTAGGCGCGGAGAAGGTCCATGGACTCATCGAAGAAATTACCCTTTTGAGCAACCCGGTCAACTTCCCCAACTTACAGATTATCTTGACTGCCCAGGAAGACCCGCGCCAGCGCTATACTTCCGAAAACTGGCCCGCAATTTTTCGCTTGATCGAATTGCAGCCCCTTTCCCCGCTCGATATTCGGAAATACATTGGAGATGCCGTGCCCCTCAACGCCGGATTGTGTGCCCTGCTGAGCAACCCCATGATGCTGGCCCTTTTCAAAGCAAGTATGCTGTCAGTAGAAAAATCGGATAAAACCTCCTTCAAAACGGATATTACCAAAGCAGGCGAGCTCCTCTTCAATGTGGAGTTGATGACCCTGCAAAGCATCCAATCCAAACAGGGCAAAAACCCCGGAGAAATCGCCTTTCAGCGCTTCATCCTCGAACACCTCCTGCCCTGGGTAGCATGGAGGATGGTTAAAGCCAATAGCTCCCTGATCAGCAGGAAAGAAAATCCCGAACTAAACCTGCGGGATATCCTTGGCAGGGCTATGCCGGAATTGCTCACCGAAGATTTTTTTGATACTTTCGACCGCGACTTTGACCGCTATCTGGACGAAACCAAATTTACCGGCCTGCCCCCACGGCAGTTGTTCAACCGGATAATCCGCGATGTCAGTATGGAAAAACTCGCGCTGTTGATCGAGGAAAATGATGGTGTGCGCTTCCTCCACAACCTGTTCCGCGATTATTTTGCCGCCCGCCACCTCCTCAACCAGATTGACCTTGGCCTAAGACGCGGGGAACTCCCTTTACTGCTTTGCAATACCCGACTGGAAGCCTCCCTCTGCCGGATGATGGGCGAAATTGAGGGAGAACATTTTCACAGCCCTGCCGCTTCAGACCTCCAACCGCTATGGGCACGCCCCACAAATAAACCAAACCGGATCGCGCGCGCGCTGGAGCTTTGCAGGGGCAACTTCCGGGAACAATCCCTCGGCTTTGCCCTGCATAATCTGCTACAAATCATGATATTATCCAGGGGGGAACTTTCCGGCGCCAACCTCCAGCTCCTCGACCTCCGCAAAATAGCGCTCAACGGTATCCGGCTTTCGCGCTGGGCCAAGACAGGGCTAAGGGCCAATTTTTTTGGTGCCCTGATCAGCAGACAAACCTTTTTCGGCGAAACGGCGCCCTTCAGAAAAAAGGTAACCTGCTTCAGTCCGGACGGCCGGCGCGTTCTTTTCGCCGCCCGCAATGGAGATGTATTGGAATGGACTACAAAGCCTCCTTTTACCTGCATCCGGGCTTTTTCTACCAATTTGCGTATCAAGGATACCCGATATACCGCCGATGGGAAGGGACTTTTATGCTTCACCGAGCATGAAATCGTGGAGTGGGACCTCCTGCGCAATATGGCTGTCCATCATTATACCCGGGAGAACCTGCCTGCTGAAAAACCGGCGCCCGAAAAAACACCGGATCCGGCAGTTATGTCCAAAATCAGCCGTATCCGCAATCTTCCAGGCATGTTTTTTCAGGGCTGCGATTTCAGGGGGCTGCACCCCGAAAGCCAGCTTGACCCCCTTATGGTACAACAAATGCAGCGGCTTGGCGCAATCTTCACCGACCAGGACGCAAAGGCTTATGAAACTGCTCTACTGCCTCCACAAGCGCCCTGAGGTCGTCCATGGCAGTGAACGGGTTCGTGAGGGTTACCCGAAGCCAGGTTTTTCCGCGTAAAACCGTTTGTACCAGGTAAAATTCTCCTGCCTCGATCAAGGCCTGCCGTGCGGTAGCGTTAAAGGTATTTGCGGCCTGCTCATCTGCACCCGGGGGCACAAAGCGGAAGCACAGGATGTTGCAAAAAGGTTGAGTGGCCAGTTCCCAGCCCTCGCGCCCCTCCAGCATTGCCGCAAATGCAGCACAAAGGTCATTGACGCGGGTAATATAGGTTTCGAAAAGGGATTCGCCGTATTGTTTCATCATCAGGTAAGGCCTCAGGCTCAGCATGGTCTTAGTCGTTTCGAAAGTCCGCTTGGCGAGGTTGTACCAATCTTCCGAACCCTCCTGGTTCAGCAGGTATTCCGCCTTCTGTGCAAAGGTGCGAAAGCTGTGCTCCCCGGAACGAAAAACCAGGGCCGTAGTAATGGTTGGGGAAAGCAGCATTTTATGAAAGTCCATGACCAAGCTATCGGCAAGTTCTACCCCTTCTGTCAGGAACCTGTATTTTTGAGCATAGGCACAGGCCAGGCCGTGGGCGCCGTCCACATGAAACCACAACCCGCGTTCCTGTGCAAAACGGCCGATCGCCCTCAAGTCGTCAAAAGAACCGGAAGCAGTCGTACAGGCAGAGCCGACTACTGCGATGACTTCTTTTCCGGCAGCCAGGGCTTCCTGATAGAGCGGCTCCAGGAATTCCGTGCGCATGCGAAAACGATCGTCCACCGGCACTTTGATAATGCCATCCGCTCCCCACCCCATTATGCGGACTGCCCGGTCCACGCAGTAATGTGCTTCTGCCGACACCATCAGCGCCAGTTGGCCTTTGTTGCCACTCTTCCAGACAGGCTGGCCGGCTTTTATGCTTCTGGCACAAAGGATGGCCGTTAGGTTGGCCAGGGTGCCGCCAGAGGTCAGTATCCCATCAGATGCCGGACCAAAGCCCATTTTATCCGCAACCGACCTCACCACGAAGCGTTCCATTGCCGTACCCGGGATACCCATTTCATACACCCCCATTCCGTTGTTGAGCAGGTCGTTCAACAGGCCTGCAAGGGCAGCCGCCGGCAAGGGGGGGCATACCTGATGCCCCATATACCGCGGATGGTGCAGCTTAATCGCCCCCCGGAGCACTTCGCGGAAGATGTCGCCTGGACCGCCCTCGAATGCCGCCCAATGGGCAGCAGCATCCTTCGGCGGGGCCCATTCGATTACTTTTTCGGTACGCCCGTGGACCGCTTCCTCCAGATAATCTGCCAGCAAATCCACCAGCTTATGGCCTTCTGTCCGAAACGTTGCCGCATCGTAGGCATTTTTCAATAAGTCTTCACCCATAATCCTGTTCCGTTCTAAACCTGACTTCCAATCAGGCAAAAGTCGTATATTTATGCCATTAAAATGAATGGTCCTTGCAGGAAAATCTGTGGAACAGATGTAGTGGCAAAAGGCTTTTTACGGCGCTTCGCGCCGAATTATATTTTGAGAGACGCGTCATTTTCACGAT
>JBMOJO010000328.1:0-3757 GCA_049315745.1 Saprospiraceae bacterium
TCGCTTCGCGAAATCGTGAAAATGACGCGTCTATCAGAAGAATATTCTGCCGCCGAAGGCGGCAAAAGACTTTTTACGCAAGCTCAAAATCCTTCGCGGCGAAGCCGCGGATACCCCAGACAAATAGATCCTTATTTTCTTATCTTTTCAAAAACAAAATTTTGTAGTATTTTGTACGTTTATAGAAAAAACTCAACGAACCATGGCTAAACGCAATCTTTTTCAATCCGGCAACCCTTTCATGAGGGAATCGGCTTATGAACAAGCCGGCAAAGACATTCTGGATGCCGGCCTGGCGCAGAGCGGCGCAGAGCGCATGACCGTCAGCGGGGCGATCACCAAAACATTCATCCTTGCGGTTATTTTACTCGTCACTGCTGCAATTGGTTTTGCAATGCCCAGCCCGCTGACCGTATGGGGCGGAGCAATCGGTGGTCTTGTCCTCGTGCTCGTCATGTCCTTCAGGCCGCAGCTCTCACCGACACTGGCACCGCTTTATGCGGCATTGGAAGGCCTTTTCCTGGGCGCGGTATCCTTCGTATATGCCGCACAATTCTCAGGGATTGTTTTCCAGGCATTCTCCCTTACCATTGCGGCATTATTTGCGATGCTGTTCATTTACAAGTCCGGCATCATCAAGGTGAACGGGCGGTTCCGGATGATGGTCGTTATGGCTACCGGAGCGATCGCACTGGTCTATCTCACCAGCGCTATCCTGAGCTTCGCTGGTATCGAGATCCCATATCTGCACCAGGGCGGGCCCATCGGTATCGGGGTCAGCGCGATCGTCCTGGCGATTGCCTGCCTAAACCTGCTCCTGGATTTTGACAACTTCGAGCGCGGCGAACAATACGGGGCGCCTAAGTACATGGAATGGTTCTCCGCTGTAGGCCTGATCGTAACCCTCGTCTGGATTTACCTTGAAATCCTGCGTTTACTTTCCAGGCTCCGGGACTAAAAACACCCCGTCTTGAGCAATAAAGTAAAAAAAGTTTTTATTTGCAGCGAATGCGGCGCTACCTCGCCCAAATGGATGGGGAAGTGCCCTGCCTGCGAACAATGGAATACCTATCAGGAGGAAGTCATCTTCAGGGATGCTTCCTCCTCTCAGGACAGCGTACGCCCTTCCAGGATGGCTGCTGCCATCAATCCCGCCCAGGGACCAAAACCGGTCCCCCTGGCCGGGATTACTGCCGGCGAGACTAAAAGGCTCGACACTTCAGATGAAGAACTCAACCGGGTACTGGGAGGCGGTATCGTCCCCGGCTCCCTTGTCCTCATCGGAGGGCAGCCGGGGATCGGCAAATCCACCCTGCTGCTTCAGACTGCCCTGCACCTAAAAGCTAAAGTGCTTTATGTTTCCGGGGAAGAAAGCGAAGAGCAGATAAAGATGCGCGCCGACCGTCTGGGGTTCCGGGATTCCGATTGTTTTGTTTTCACAGAAACGAATACGGCACGCCTCCTCACCTTTGCCGAGCAACTCCGGCCCGACCTCATCGTTATTGATTCCATTCAGACCCTCTTCGTCCCATATATTGATTCCATGCCAGGCAGCATCTCCCAGGTCAGGGAATGTGCCGGGGAGTTGCAGCGCTTTGCAAAAACAAGCAATATCCCTGTATTTATCATCGGACATATCACCAAAGACGGCAGCATTGCCGGGCCAAAACTCCTGGAACATATCGTGGACGCCGTCCTGCAGTTTGAAGGTGACCAGAACTATACCTACCGGATCTTGCGTACCCTCAAGAACCGGTTTGGCTCTACAGATGAAATGGGCATCTATGAAATGCAATCGGGGGGGTTGAGGCAGGTGAACAACCCCTCCGAGCTCTTGCTTTCCCAAAAAGACGAAGTATTGAGCGGAAGCGCCGTGGCCGCCACGATAGAGGGCCTGCGCCCCATGCTGATCGAAACCCAGGCCCTGGTGAGCAAGGCCGTATATGGCACCCCGCAACGCTCCGCCACGGGCTTCGACCTGCGGCGCCTGAGCATGCTCCTTGCCGTACTCGAAAAACGCGCCGGACTGGCAATGGGTATCAACGATATTTTCCTGAATATTGCAGGCGGCATCCGGGTGGACGATCCCGCTATTGACCTGGCCATCATCAGCGCCCTGATTTCCTCCCTGGAAGATGTCGCCATCCCCGCGAACGTATGCTTTGCCGGCGAAGTTGGCTTATCCGGCGAAATCCGTGCCGTCAATCGCATTGACCAACGGATCCAGGAAGCCGACCGCCTGGGCTTCAAGGCGATCTACTGCTCAAAGTATAACCTTAAAGGGCTCGATACGACGCGTTACGGTATCCGCCTCCACGGTATCGGGCGGATTGAAGAACTCTATTCAGCGCTGTTTGTATGAATAGCCCACACGATTATCGTTTCGACAACATCCTGCTTTTTGACGGCGTCTGTAATCTTTGCAATGGTACGGTACAATTTCTCCTGCGCATAGACCGAAAGCAAAAACTGCGCTTTGCCGCCCTGCAGTCAGCAAGTGGTCAGCAGATCCTGGACAGTTATCACTATACAGGCCCACCGCTCCAGACTGTCGTCTTTTGTTCAAGGGGCAAACTATTTACCCATTCCAGTGGCATGCTCGAAGTTTGCAGGGCCATTGGCTTTCCCTGGTCTTTAGTCTATCTTTTCAAGCTAATCCCAGCACCGGTACGCGACGCAGTTTACCGCTGGATCGCCCGTAACCGCTATCGGTGGTTTGGAAAAAAAGAAACCTGTTGGATACCTACGCCGGAACTCCGCCAAAGGTTTCTTTCCTGATTCTCCTGCAGCAGAAGATTTGATCCAATGATTCTGTCTTTTTCACTCAATCTTAAGCATTATGCAAAATCGCAGAACCTTTTTAAAAAATGCGGCACTTGCCACAGGCGCCCTTAGCCTGCCCGCGCACGACCTACTCGCCGCATGGTTCCAGACCATGCCCGGAAAAATGGAAGAAATCCGCAAGCAGGTCGGATACTATACCGAACGCGGCGGTACGATTGGATGGTATCTCCATGAAGACGGTATCGCGGTGATAGATACGCAGTTTCCCGAGCAGGCCGGCCACCTGATCGAACAACTCAGGCAAAAAATCGATAAACCTGTGGATCTCTTGTTCAACACCCATCATCACGGAGATCATACAGGCGGCAATATCGCCTTTAAGGATATCGCGAAAAATGTGGTTGCCCATGCCAATTCCAGGGCCAACCAGGAAAAAGTGGCTATAGAACGGAAATCTGAGGCGCAGCAACTTTATCCGGACATCATTTTTGAAAAAACCTTTAAAAGAAAGATTGGCCGAGAGATGATCGCGGCAAGGTACTTCGGCCCCGGCCATACCAATGGAGACAGCGTCATACACTTCGAAAATGCCAATATCGCCCATGTCGGCGACCTCATGTTCAACCGCCGGTTCCCTTTCATTGATAAAACCGCAGGTGCATCTATTTCGAACTGGATCGAGGTCCTCGGGGAAATCCGAAAAACTTATGACAAAGACACCATCTTCATCTTTGGCCATGCCAATGATGGTTTTTCCGTGACCGGGGGCCGGGAAGACCTTGCAGCCATGCAAAACTACCTTGACCAGCTTTTGAAATACGTTCAGAAAGCGATCTCCGATGGCATCGGGGAAAAAGACCTGATTGCGAAAACCACGATGATCCCAGGCGCTGAGGAATGGAAAGGGCAAGGCGTTGAACGCAGTATAGGCGCTGCCTATATGGAGCTAAAACAGCCTTAGCCTGGAAAAAAA
>JBMOJO010000065.1:0-16739 GCA_049315745.1 Saprospiraceae bacterium
TACACAACCCCGCTCAGAAGAATATTCTGCCGCCGAAGGCGGCAAAAACCTTTTTACACAACCCAAAAGACTGTTTACACAGCCCCCTGCTTGTGAGACAGCCTCATTGCCCAAAAAGATCCAATTGATCGCTTTGAATATTTTGCAACTGCCCCGGCAGGTTTCCGGGCAGGCGCTAAGCCAGATGAAAATTTTGAATACATGCTGAAATATTTCACCTTTGCCCTGGCCTTCTTCTGCCTAACTACAGGTAGCG
Source organism: Saprospiraceae bacterium (assembly GCA_049315745.1). GTDB lineage: Bacteria > Bacteroidota > Bacteroidia > Chitinophagales > Saprospiraceae > JADJPL01. The sequence goes on from JBMOJO010000065.1 coordinate 257, forward strand.
AAGCCCAAAATCAAAACGCTATGCGTGTAATGTCTTTAAACGGTACCTGGCAGTTTCATCAGGACGGACAGGAATACTGGATGCCCGCGACCGTTCCGGGAACGGTCCACACCGATTTGCTGGCCAATGGCAAAATCGAAGATCCCTACTATCGCGTCAATGAGCGCGAGGTGCAGTGGGTGGACAAGGTGGACTGGGAATATATGCTGGAATTTGAAGTCGCCCCGGAAATGCTGGAATATGACGCGGCGCAACTGGAATTTCTCGGCCTCGATACTTATGCCGCGGTTTACCTCAACGATTCCCTCATTATCAATGCCGATAATTTCTTTATTTCCTGGGAACGGGAAGTCAAGGCCTTACTAAAACCCGGAAAAAACCAGTTGAGGGTCTTGTTCCAATCCCCGACCGCAGTCGGGCTCAAGATGCTGGCCGCCCATGGGTTCCCGCTGCCCGCCGTAAACGATCAATCAGAAAACGGCGGCCTCGGCGACCACCGGGTGAGTGTGTTTATGCGCAAACCGGGCTATCACTTTGGTTGGGACTGGGGCCCCAGGCTGGTGAGCATCGGGATCTGGCGGCCGGTACAACTGCGCTTCTGGAGCACAGCCCGACTAGAAGACGTATTTTTTCGTCAGGATTCCCTCACACAGGAGAAAGCCCGCGTGACCGCGGTGTGCGAAGCCAGAATACTGGAAAGCGGCGAGTACACGCTCGAGATTTGGTCGGGAGATTCGATCATCGCCACCCAGCCGCTCGCCCTCGAGACGGGCAAGCATGCGATCAATATATTATTCGAAATAGATAACCCCGTTTTTTGGTGGACGAAGGAGCTTGGCGAGCCCTTTTTGTACAGCCTCAAAGCCCGCCTGCTAAGCGGGGGACAAGCGTTGGATCAAGTGGGCCACCGCGTGGGTTTGCGTACGATCCGGGTCGTCCAGACCCCCGACGCCGATGGTAAAGGAGGAAGCGCTTTTTATTTTGAGCTGAACGGCCGTCCCGTTTTCGCCAAGGGAGCCAATTATATACCCAATGACCTGTTCATCCCACGGGTTGGGGAAGCGCACTATCGGCGGATGATTGCCGCTACAACAGAAGCCAACATGAACATGCTCCGCGTATGGGGCGGGGGGTTTTATGAAGAAGATATTTTTTACGATCTCTGCGACGAAAACGGGATCCTGGTATGGCAGGATTTTATGTTTGCCTGTTCGATGTACCCGGGTGACGCTGCGTTTCTGGAACGTGTCGAAGCCGAAGCGGTCTATAACGTACGCCGCTTGCGCAACCGTCCCAGCATCGCCCTTTGGTGCGGGAATAACGAAATAGATGTTGCGTGGGCCAATTTTAATGAATTCCGTGGTTGGGGCTGGAAGCAGAAATATAACAAGGCCCAAAGGCAGTATATCTGGGAGGCATACGAAAACGTGTTTCACAAAATGCTGCCCGCTGTTGTAGGTGCCCACCATCCGGGGATATTTTACTGGCCGAGCTCCCCATACTACAAACCCGGGGAACACGCCGGCAATAATACGCCCGCAGGGGATATCCACTACTGGGGCGTATGGCAGGGCGATACGCCCTTCACCGCTTTTTATGAAAATATCGGCAGGTTCATGAGCGAATACGGCTTCCAGTCATTCCCGGAAATGAAGACCATCATGCGCTATGCCCTGCCTGCAGACCTCGAGATCAACTCCGAGGTAATGAGCGCCCACCAACGGTCCTATGTAGGTAATGACCGTATGACCCGCGGCCTTCGCCACTATTACCACGTACCGGAAAAATTTCCCCATTTCGTCTATCTGGCGCAGCTGCTCCAGGCCGAGGGGATCAAAATGGCCATCGAGGCACATCGAAGCGCCATGCCCTACAATATGGGTTCCCTCTACTGGCAGCTCAATGATTGCTGGCCGGCAGCTTCGTGGTCGGGGATGGATTACTTCCAGCGATGGAAGGCCATGCATTATTTTATCAAAAAGGCGTTCGAGCCGGTAATCCTCGTCGCGCAGGAAAAAGATGGCGCACTGCAGTTGCACGTTGTCTCAGACTTGAAGGATTCGCTTTCCGCCCGTTTAGACCTCAAGGTACTCGACTTCAAAGGGAACGTGCTCGGGAACCGTTCCTATCAGGTACAGATGCCCGAGCGTTGTGCCTTCACCGCTGCAAATATCCCATTGGCGGAGCTTAAAGGGGAAGGGAACGGCAAAGAACGGGTACTCGAACTGACTTTAAGGAGCGGAGAAAAAACCCTTGCCCGTGCGCTGCACTATTTCCATCCGGTCAAAAATCTTTCCCTGCCCAAAGATCCGGGTATCCGCACAAATATCGGCCTGATGCCCGACGGGCAGCAGTATTGGGTCGAGATCAGCGCTGAGCGGATGGCAAAGAATATCGTGCTGGAATTCCCCATGGCCGATGGCCAGTTTTCCGATAATTACTTCGACCTCCTCCCGGGCGAAACCCGACGGATAACCTTCAGGCCCGAACGCGAAGTATCCCTGACAAACGAAGACCTCAAAAAGATTACGGTGATCGATACTTATTAGGCTTGTTGCAGTGGATTTGCCCCGGTCATCATACATGTGCAACAGCGTGCATCTCCGCCCAGGCATCATAGCCACCGTCCAGCTCGACGATGTTGCCAAAGCCTGCTGAGCGCAGCGCGCTGGAGACTACGGTGTTGCGCGGACCCGCCGTGCAGTGGGTGACCACCGGCCTGTCTTTGGGCAACTTGTCGAGGTTCCACATTACCCTTCCGCCATGGAGCTGGTGGGCGCCTGGAATATGGCCGTCATTGAATTCCGTCAGTGCACGGATATCGAGGATATAGGGATCTTTCATTTCGTCCAGGCCTTTCGGGCCGACCAGTTTCACAGGTGCCTTCTTGAGCGCGTCCACCTCTGTGACGAACCCTACGGTTCGGTCAATACCGACGCGGATGAGCATACGGCGCATCTGATCGGCTTCCTGTGGCGATTTTGCGAAAAGAACGATTTCGCGCTTGTCGGTATCCGGATCTATGACCCAGGAGGCATAGGTGAGGAATTTACTGTTCCATGGAATATTGTAAGCATTTTCCACACCCTCCCTGCGGAATACATCCATGGGCCTTGAGTCGATGAACAGGATTTCCCTACCTGCCTTATCCGCAATTTCCGCGGAGGAAAAATGCTTGAGGGCTTTTAGAGGGCCTAATATGGGGGCACCTGCCTTATTCATACGCTTCATACGTGCGAAATAGAGGGGTGCGTCGGGCTGCTCGGCCAACAGGAAGTTTTCAAAGTCCTGGTACGCGCCTTGCTCGACCATTTTCCCCCACCAGGAGAAGTTGCGCTCATAGCCGATTGTCGTGCTCGCGATGGCCCCGAGGGATTTGCCGCAGGCGCTGCCCGCACCATGGCCTGGCCAAACCTGTATGTAATCCGGCAAGTTAAGGAAGTTATCCTTCAGGGATTCGAACATCCGCTTCGATCCTGCAAAACGCGTGTCATGCCCTCCGGCAGCCTCGTCCAAAAGGTCCGGACGGCCAATATCGCCCACAAAAACGAAGTCGCCGGTAAGGAAATATCCGGGCGCATTGGTGAACCCCCCATCGGTGATCAGATAAGACATGTGCTCCGGCGTATGGCCCGGCGTATGGACCGCCTTGATAACGATATTGCCGATTTTTATCTCGCTGCCGTCATATATTTTCACCCCCTCGTACTGATATTTCCAGTCGGCGTCCCCTTCGTCCGACAGATATACTGTTGCCCCAGTTGCATTTGCGATTTCGCGGATCCCGGAGAGGTAGTCCGCGTGGATATGGGTTTCGAGCGCCGCCACGATTTTGAGCTTGTTGGCCGCTGCATCGTCCAAAAACATCTGAATATCGCGGTGTGCATCTATGACAACTGCTTCGCCGGTGGCCTGACAACCCACCAGGAATGCGCCCTGGGCAATATCTTTATCATAAAAGTGTTTGAAATACATAACTTTAGTGTTTAATGGGACAATAAAGTGAACGAAACTTCTGCAAAGTTAAATGCGGACGCTCATTAATTCTGTGACATTGCTCACTTTTGACCCTTTATTTTACTTGTTTCGGGGATAGGATTTTTTTGTAAGAGGCCTACTATGCAGCTCCAGAGGCCAATTAGCACAAAATAATGCCGGTGTTATACTCCACTGCAACAGGATTTGTGCAAAGGTGATTTGATAAAAAAGAGTAAGCACGGTATCTTTGTAATGGACTAAAAAACAAGTACCAATGCTTGCGCTCAACATCAGCGATGCCGAAGTTCGGCTAAAGCCGGAGTGGGGGCTGTAATTTTTGTTCCTGGGGTTGTGTAAAAAGGTTTTTGCCGCCTGCAGCGGCAAAATTTTATTTTGAGAGACACGTCATTTTCACAATTTCGCAAAGCGAAATTGCGAAAATGACGTGTCTCTCAAGACATAATTTGGCGCGAAGCGCCAAGAAAAACCTTTTTGGGTTGTATGGAGCTGTCTCACAATTAAGGGCTGCGTAAAAGGTCTTTTGCCGCCTGCAGCGGCAGAATATTCTCTTGATATACGCATCATTTTCGCAATTTCGCTTCGCGAAATTGCGAAAATGATGCGTATATCAAAATATAATTTGGCGCGAAGTACCACGAATAGACTTTTTACATGACCTCAAAAGCGGATATTACAACCCTAAAAGTTTATTCGGCACAAAGCGTCGAAAGGGTACTTAGGAGATAATCCCTTCAAAATCGGCAGGTTGAGCTTTTATAACCCTACCGGGCCCGCGCAGCGGCGTATAGTTATCCGATTTTTTTCTCAAGCGCGCAAGGCGGTAGCCAATTGCATCTACGATATAATAGGCCACAGGTACGACGACCAGGGTTAGGATCATAGAACTGGTAAGGCCTCCCACAAGCGCCCAGGCGAGGCCGTTTTTCCACTCTGCCCCGGCACCTTTGGCCAGTGCGATCGGCAACATGCCGAATACCATGGCAATGGTAGTCATCAGAATAGGGCGGAGCCGGATTTTTCCGGACTCGACCAGTGCATCATAAGTACTTTTACCCTCTTCCTTGAGCTGGTTGGCGAAGTCCACCAACAATATCGCATTTTTACCTACTAGCCCGACGAGCATGATAATGCCGACGATGGAGAAAATATCCAGCGTCTGCATGGCAAGGGCCATGGCGAGCAATGCTCCGACTATGGCTACGGGAATAGAGAAGAGGACCACGAAGGGATAAACCCAGTTGTCGTACAGGGCAACCATGATCAGATAGACGAAAAGAATAGCAGCTCCAAACGCGATCCCAAGCGCTCCAAAGCCTTCTGCCTGGAATTTCAATTCGCCGTCGTAGGCAATTGTTACGCCTGCTGGTGGTGGATTTTCGGCCAGACGGGCTTTAATTTCCTCTCCAATCGTACCGGTTGGGCGGCCGATGACCTGGGAATTGACGGTTACGGAAGAAACGCGGTCTTTCCGTTCCAGTTTAGAAGGGCCGGTAGTCTGTGTAATCGTGGCAAACTGTTCGAGGCGGATTTCTTCGCCCCGGGTATTCATGAAAGTCAGTTGTGCCACATCGTTGAGGCTTTTGCGGTCGAAATCGTCAAGAAGGATATTGATATCGTATTCAAAGGCCCCGTCGCGGAATTTGGCTTTGGTATTGCCGCTGTACGCCGTTTGCATAGTCGCACCGACAATTTGGAGGTTGAGGCCGAGTTCCGCCATTTTATCGCGGTCAATATTGACTTTGAGCTCTGGGTTTCCTTCCTCTACCGACAGTTCGACTGCAACCGTTCCCGGGGTTTTTTTGACTTCTTCTTCAATTACCCGCGCATAGGCCATGGCCTTGTCGAGGTCTGTACTACTTGCGATAATCTGGATTGGGGCTTCATCGGCCCCACCAAAAAAGCTCACCTGGCTGGTACTGACTTTTACACCGGGCAGGCTGCGTTCGAGTTCGTCGCGGATACGCTGGGCATAAACATCAGCACGGTCTGTACGCTCCTCTTTAGGCACCATTTTGACGTTGATTTCCGCCAGATAGGGGGTACTTTGGCTAAGGAGGCCGGTAGTGCGTCCTATGGTTGAGAAAACGTTGATTACCTCAGGTTTTTGTTTTATAATTTGTTCCGCGCCCTGGGCGGCAAGGTTAGTTTCCTTAAGGGTGGCATCCTTGGGCAATTCGAGTTTCATGATGAACTCTCCCTGATCGCTCTGGTTAAAAAATGCCGTGCCAATATACCCACCCCCGACGAGTGAGAAGGAGCCGAAAAAGAGCGCCAGGGTGGAAAGCATGACAATGAATTTGTGGTTGAGCGACCATTCAACGATTTTGCCATACCGCTCTGTCAGCCGGTCGAGCATCCTTTCGAAACCGATAAAGAAAATTCCGAAGAAATTGCGGTTGCTCAGGTGTTCCAGCTTGGAGAAACGGGAAGCAAGCATAGGGGTGACGGTAAAAGAAACGAGTAGGCTCATGAGGGTTGAAAAAACGACGACCCAGGCAAACTGGCTCATGATATTTCCCACTATACCGCCTGAAAGGGCAAGCGGTACGAATACAACGACGTCCACGAGCGTGATGGAGAGCGCGGTAAACCCAATCTCGTTCCGCCCATCCAGGGCAGCTTTTCGTCGGTTCTTGCCCATTTCGAGGTGCCGGTAGATATTTTCGAGCACCACGATACTGTCGTCCACCAGGATTCCGATGACCAGGGACATCGCCAACAGGGTCATCAGGTTGAGGGTAAATCCAAAGATATACATTCCGATAAAGGTGGCGACCAGGGATGCAGGAATAGCCACCATGACGATGAGCGAGTTGCGGAGGCTGTGCAGGAAGACCAGCATGACGAGTGCCACGAGGATTACCGCCAGGCCGATATCATGGACGACTGCATCCACTGCCTCCAGGGTAAAGTCGCTGGCGTTGGAGGCGATTTTGAATTTGAGCCCTTCCGCCTTGTACTGGTCTTCCAGGATAGACATTTCTTTTTTGATGCCCTCGGATACGGCAACGGCATTGGCGTCGGTTTGTTTTTGTACGATAACCCCAATGGAGCTGATCCCGTTGACGCGGCTGATGTCCGTCGCTTCCTTTGGTTCATCCCGGATTTCTGCAACATCTGCAATCCGGACCGGGGATCCCGTCCGGGGGCTGTTGGCAATGACGAGCTGCCGGAGGTCGTCCAGGTCCAGGAGCTTGCCGGAGAGGCGCACGAGGATTTGGGAGTCTTCACTTTTTATTTTTCCGGTTGGGAATTCCAGATTTGCCTGCTGGACCGCCTGAACGAGCTGAAGCAGGGAAACGCCATAGTTCTGGAGTTTATCTCCGTTGACGAGTACTTTGATTTCCCGTTCCTGGCCACCAACAAGGGTAATTTGACCGACGCCGTCCACGCGGGAGAGCACAGGTTTTACCCGCTGCTTGAGCAGATCGTACAACTGCGTTGGCGGCAGGTTACCGGTGGCGCCGATATTCATGATGGGGAATTCGCCCGAGCTGAATTTTGACAGGACGGGCGCATCGGCGTCTTCGGGAAGCGTGGATTCCGCTGCGCTGAGCTTTCGCTGGGCATCCTGCAGGGAGATATTGACATCAGTGCCCTGCTTGAATTCCAGGACTACGGTCGAGACACTTTCGAAGGAAGTCGAGCGGATACTGGTAATCCCTTCCAGCGAGGAGACCGCATCTTCGATTTTTTTGGTCACGTTATTTTCGACTTCGCCGGGCGATGCGCCGGGATAGACCGTGGAGATAAAGACCAATGGCGCATCGAATTTCGGGATGAGCTCATAGCTCAACCGGGAATAAGAGATCAACCCCAGGACTGTGAGCACCGTGAAGAACACGATGATCAGCGAAGGTCGTTTTATGGCGATTTCAGTAATTGACATAGCGCGTTGATTTAGAAGTTATTTGCCTGCGGTTGAATTATCCTGCACCGTAATTTTTGTACCGTCCTGCAGGTTAATCTGTCCGGAAATGACCACCTGCTCGCCTTCTTTAAGTCCGCCCAATACTTCGGCATAGGCGCCAAAAATCCTTCCCAACTGTATTGGCCTGAGCTCCGCCTTGCCACCGACGGCCACAAATACGCTGGCATCGCGCACGCTGCCGACCACACACTCGCGGGGCAATGCGAGGACATCCGTCTGTTTTCCCGTAGAGAAATAGGCCCTTCCGGCCATACCTGCTTTCAAGGGTGCCGAGGAAGGGTTGGGCAGTTCGATTTCTACGAGAAAGCGCTTTGAGTTGTCTGCCTGAACATCTATGAAGGTAACCGTACCTGACAGCCTTGCGCCGGCGTACAAATCGGGTACGAGCGTTACTTGCTGGCCTTTTTTCACCTCAAAGACCTCCTCGTCGGTGAGGTAAACGGCCATTTTGAGGCGGTTGACATTTACGATATCCAGGATTTTCATAGCAGGCGCCACGAAAGCCCCTTTTTCCACCAGGCGCCCGGTGACGGTTCCCGAGATAGGCGCCTTGACCAGGGTTGTGCGCATTTGTTTATCGAGGCTACGGATCTGGCCTTTGAGGTTTTCGACTGCATTTTGTACATCGTCAATTTGTTGCTGGGTAATGCCCCCGTCCCCGAGCAGGTTTTTGAGCCGGCCCAGGTCTTTTTCCGATTTTGCGAGGTTCACCTTGGCGATATCCATCTGAATTTGGAGGGCCTCGTTGTCCACGCTGAGGAGTGTAGCGCCAGCCTGAACGAAGTCTCCGTTTTTATAGTTGAGCTGGGTGATTTTCCCTTGTACCTCGGAAATGACCGCGAGCTGTTGATAGGGGCGGAAGGTTCCGCTCACGGAGAAGTCGGCGCTTAATTTTTGGCGGGACACTGCTGCTGTCCTCACCGGGATGATATCGTTGCGCATCTGGGCTGTTTTGGCCCGTTCCTCGATCTGTTGTTTGTTTTGACCGAGCTTCCAGTAGATAGCGCCGCCAATAGCGCCGAAAACGGCCAGATAGATGATAATATTCAGTACTTTTTTCATGACGGTTTCCCGGTTTTAATTGAAGAGTTGAAGGATATTCCCGTTTGCGTATGCTAAGTCTATTAAAGCGAGGTTGTATTGTAACACCGTAGCCAGGTAAGAGGACTGTACCTCCCGCATAGTGCGTTCTGCGGTCAGCACTTCGGTAATGGAGGCGACGCCTTGTTCGAAGCGTTTGCGCGTGACCTGGTAGATTTCCTCGGCCACCTGTTGGTTTTCTTTCAGCACCGAGAGCGAGTTCCAGGTGCTTTGTAACTGCCTACGGGCATTCCCATACTGAAACTCGAGGTTCTGCTGCAGCTGCCTGCGGTCTTCGGCGATTTTGAGCAGTTCGATATTGCCCTGCTGGATCTGGCTCTTTTTGAGGAATCCGTCAAAGATGGGCACGCTGAGGTTCAGGCCGACCTGGGAGAAGTTAAACCAGCTCTTCGAATCCCCAAAGTCGCCGAGTCGGTTACCCTGTCCCTGAAAATTATACCCGGCGAAAAGCCGCAAGCTGGGAAAATACCCGGCGCGGTAAACGTCCACACTGAGTTGCTGAAGGGTAGCCTGCTTGTCGAGGATAGCAAGGTCGAGTTTATTGCTTACACTGGGCGTATGCTCCGGCGGCGCACCGGCGAGGGCGGCGGGGTCTGCGAGCAGGGTATCCGCGAGGACGATTTCCTGTTCGAACGGCATGGCCATCGCGAGTTTCAGGGCATGGAGAAGCTGCTCGTACTGAAGCCCGAGGTTCTGCAGTTGGGTTTCGAGGCTGACTTTATTGACCCGGAGCTGATCCACATCCACCTTTTTAGCAAATCCATTCTGATATTGCAGTTCGGTGAGCCTGAGCAAAGCAACCACCTGCTCCAGGTTGGCCCTGACAAGGCCTTTCTGCTGGTCCAGGACTTTCGCCTGATAGTAGGTCCGCACGACATTATAGACGAGCTCCTCCTGGGTTTTGGATTCGACCAGGCGGTCGAGCAGAGAGAGCTCCCGGGCAGCTTTCAGCCCCGTCCAGTAGGTCTGGCTGTACGCGAGCTGATTGAGCTCTACCCCTGAGAGCACGCTCATATCGGTGCCGAACTGCACCGGAACCAGCTCTTCGGGCTTGCCCTCAAAAAAGTTGGGAATGAGCTGAGTAGGCAGCTTGAGGTTATACACCAGGTTCGTACTGAAGTTGACCTGGGGCAGCCCCGAGCTCTTATACTCTTTGATTTTCTCTTCGTTCTTGAGCGTCTCCAGCCTACTTTTCAGTATTTGAGGGCTGTTCTTGACAGCGAATGCCACACTCTCTTTGACGGAAAGCGCGGTTTGGGCATGAAGCAAAATGCTTTTGCAAAAGATGGCCAGAAAGAGGACCATAGCTTTTACATGAAAATTCCAGTCGTTCATTTTATTGGGTGGTTAATGATGTTGTGGCAAATAATTTTTCCAGGTAGCGGAGCCCCATTGGCGATACGATGCCGCGCAAGTAGTGGCGGATAAATTCCTGAAAGACTTTTCCGCGCGGAAATTCCAGCGGAGGGAAGATTTTTTCGTCGAGTAACGTGTGGAAGCTGCTGAGGTAAAAACGCGCCATGATTTCCAGATCGAAGTCGTTGCGGTAAAGGCCCTGGGCGATCCCCCGCTCCAGGTTCTCTTTAATGATCGAATAAACATGGGTAAGTTGCATCTCTTCAAAAGTTTTCCACGCCTCGGGATGATATTTTTTGAGGTCAAAGATGAGCGACGGGGACATTTGCTGTAATTGAGCCACTACCATCCGGGCAATCTCTACGATCTCCTGCAGGGCATTGTCCACCCGGGCCTTGATTTTCTGGATTTCCCCTAATTCGCAAGACTGGTTGTATTCGAGGGTGCGCTGCAGCAGCGCTTCCTTGGTATCGAAATACTGATAAAGCGTCTTCTTGGATATGCCCAGCTCCCTGGCCAGATCGTCCATGCTGACGCTCTTGACCCCATAGCGCATGAAAAGATGAACCGCTTTTTCTAAAATAGAATCCTGCATGTTGCTTAATTAAGACAGACAATGCAGGAAACTCAGGAAACTTCGAAATAGTTTAAAGTTTCCAGGGTTTTTTGAATTATTTTTTGAATATTCTTTTGTTTTTACATAATAAATTGATAAACAATTAATTATTTAAAACCTTAAAATCTTTGTTTGCTATTTTCAGGACTAAAACCTGAATAAAGAAATAATATTTTGATTTTTTAAAAAAAACAGCATTATATTTTGAATTAGTAAAACAGATGGGTAGCTATTACTAAAAAAGGCGCCAAGAAAAACATTCCCCTTTGCGGCTTCGCGGCTTCGCGTGAAATGATTTATTTCTCGCCAAGACGCAGAGGCGCCAAGAAAAACATTCCCCTTTGCGGCTTCGCGGCTTTGCGTGAAATTATTTTTTTGCCCCGGGGAGGCAGCCCATTGAATAATATCCACAACCCCCGGGAGGGACACTTGCGAAAGCGCAACGCACTAAAATTAACATTCCGGGAGGGAGATCGCGATGTGGACGGCGAGGCCACCGAGCGAGGTTTCCTTGTATTTGTGGTTCATATCCTGGGCCGTTTGCCACATCGTTTGGATAACGGCATCGAGGCTGACGCGTGCATGGGCGGGATCGCTTTCGCGGGCGATTTGTGCGGCGGTAATTGCTTTTACGGCGCCCATTGAATTGCGTTCGATACATGGGATCTGCACTAAACCGCCGATGGGGTCGCAGGTTAGCCCGAGGTGGTGTTCCATGGCAATTTCTGCGGCCATGAGGACTTGTGCCGGCGTCCCGCCGAGCCGCTCGCAGAGTGCGGCTGCGGCCATTGCGGAGGAAACACCGATTTCTGCCTGGCAGCCGCCCATCGCGGCAGAAATCGTAGATCCCTTCTTAAAGATACTGCCGATTTCCCCGGCCACCAGCAAAAAACGGACGATATCCGCTTTTTCCGGCAGGGGATCGGAAAAACAGCAATAATACATCAGCACTGCAGGAATAACCCCTGCTGCGCCATTGGTCGGGGCGGTTACGACCCTTCCAAAATTGGCATTCTCTTCATTGACGGCGAGTGCAAAGCAGCCAATCCATTTGATGGTTTCGGAAAAACCAAATTTTGTTTGGCTGATTGCGTCCATCCATTCCTCGCCGGAAGAATAGACGGCGCTGCCGATTAATTTTCGGTTGATATCTGCAGCCCTGCGTACGACCTGCAAGCCGCCGGGCAGGATGCCTTCGGTATGACAGCCCCGATAGATACAGGCCTTCATGACCGACCAGATTTCCATCAGTTTTGCCTCTATCTCAGCTGGGGTGCGCCAGGATTTTTCATTTTCCAGGACGATATCCGAGATAGCCTTTCCCTGCCGCTCGCAATACCCTCTGAGGGTTTCCGCATCCGGGATGGGGAATGGAAGGGGCATTTCCTCAGTTGAGCATACCGTCCGGGTCAGTTCGTTTTCCCGGAGGATAAAGCCACCGCCAATAGAATAATAGGTATCGGTGAAACGGCAGGTACCATCTTCGTCAAACGCTTCGAAGATCATTCCGTTGGCATGGGCAGGCAGGGACTCCGAGAAGTGGAAAACGATATCGCTGGCAGGAGAAAAAGCGATAGGATGATGGCCGTTGAGCAAAAGTAGATGATTAGAAACCACTTCGAGGGGAAGGGATTGCAGGGTTTCGAGTGGAACGGTCACGGGGTCTTTGCCGCTCAGGCCCATCAACACGGCAACATCCGTTCCATGCCCTTTGCCCGTGAGCGCAAGGGAGCCGTACAGATGTACGCGCACCCTTGCGATCTGCTGGAGGGGAAGCAGCCCTTGCAAATCCTCCAGAAAGCGCCCCGCGGCCCGCCAGGGGCCGAGGGTATGCGAGCTGGAGGGGCCCACCCCAATCTTGAGCATATCAAAAACACTTATTTTTTCCATCGCACGGGTGCTTTGGAAAAGGAACGTTACTTGCCCCTGGCTAGTTCGATCATCATCGCCAGTTCCTGTACCATCGCGTCCTCGTCCGGATTAAACCCGGTGCTGCTGAACCGGATGCGGCCGTTGCCATCGAGAATAAATTTGGCAGGGATGCCCTCTACCCCAAACTGGCCGACGACATCATTGTCCTTATCCATTAATACGTTGAACGTATAGTTGTTGCCGCTGATAAAATCGCGGGCGTTTTTCTCCTTATCGGCGACCCGCTCCCAGGTATTGACGAAAAGGAAAGCGACGTCGCCCTGTTCTTTGTGGTCATTTTGGGAGCGCTGCATACCGGGGAATGAGCGCACACAAGGGCCGCACCAGGTAGCCCAGAAATCAATGACTACCACCTTGCCCTTCAGGGATTCGAGGGAGACCGTCTCGCCGTCGAGGTTGAGCAGCGAGAACGCCGGTGCTTCCTCGTTGATCATCTTTTCCTCCAGCTCCTTCCGTATCCGGTTGCGCGATTCTATCTCCATCCGGGAAAATTTATCCGACACTTCCTGAGCTGAGTGGCTTAGGGTATAGAGCCGCTTGTATTGATCTTTCATCGCCTGTGTCGCAGCGCCCGCGGAAATCAGTTCCTCCAGCTTTGCCTCGGCTGCTTGTGCGCCTCTTGCTTTTTCCAGATAAGCACAGTAACGCTCGTTAAAATCTGCGTCCTGGAACTTGACGCCCTCACAAGCCTGCTGCTGGTACTTGAGGGCCTCTTCTGCTTCGCCGAGCTTGAAGGCCAGCAGTGCGTACGTGTCGGCATACATGCCAATTTGGCCGTCGAGGATCTTTTTGACCTCCGTAGGGCTGTAAGCTGCGAGCTGCTCTTCTTTGACCGGGCTGGATTTCAGGGCTTCCAATAGCTGTATAGACTGGAGTGAAATCTTTTTGGACTGTGCGAGTTCCCCGCCCTCCCCTTCAAGAGACTCTCCGGATTCTCCCCAGGCGAGGCTGTTGAGCAGCGAGGCTTTTTCGAGCGGGCTGGAGATCAGGGCAGTATATTTATCGAAGCCGGCCCAATCCCGGTTGGAGAAGCAGGCCCCGGCCACCGAGGCGGCCATATTGGAAATGACGCTCGCCCCTTCTTTATCTTTCGCATAAGGAGAAGCGAGGAGCTTGTCAAATGCCGTTTTCTGCTCCTGAAGGTCTTCGTACTCATTTTCCTGGAACTCCTGGCATTGCTCTTCCCATACCAAACGGCCCTGGGGGTATCTCTTGAGTATTTTCGCCCTAACAGAAGATGCCAGATCTTCGTCTTCGAGGTACTGGCCCAGCCGAAATGCCTGTATCCAATCATTTTCAGGGGCTTTCTTCTTTGCGGCAAGTTGCTTTGCATAATCCTGGACCTGTTTCAGCCCCGATTCGTCCCCGATCCTGCCGGCGACGACCGCGTAGATGAGCATGAGTTCTTTATGCGCTTTCAGCTCTTCGAAATGCTGCTGGAAAAGGTTGCCGGTTTGTTCCAGGTCCATTTCCACGCCAATTGCGGAAGCATGGATGGACGTGGCTGCCCCGAAGCTGATACCGTATCCGCTGACCGGCTGCTTGCGGTCCGCCTGATAAACCGGTGTCCCCCAGCCGGCACCGTCGTTGTTGTCGCTTTCGCCTTCCCAGTTTTTCACGGAGAAGAAGACAGCTTTGGCATCGGCTGGTATGGTGAAGCTCCCCTTCATCATACCGTTTGATTCCGTGGCCGGTATATCGTATGCGGTGATTTTATCCGCAACGATACTGTACGCAGTAATGTACACATCGCTTACTTCGGCAAGAGCGGAATTACCCTTATTGTAGCTGAGGGCAATTTTCTCGCCCGCAACAGGCTTTTCCGGGCTAAAAGTAAAATGTTGTGCATAAAGGGGTAAAGAAAGGACGCCCGCAGCAACGGCGAGCAGGGATTTTGTTGGGTCCATTGGATGGTATGGGTTTTAACTGATAAAATAATGGTGCCGTAACTGTATATTAAAGGGAGAATACACCTGATTTATTGTTTTTGCGAACCTGAAAATTATCGGGGGCTTGGTAAATTCTTTAAAATGGCTTATATTAGGGTTGTTGCGACAGGATGATGCAGTCTATAGCCCTCCCCTTCCGGCCCCGGGAAGGGACGTTGTGACCTGCACAGCAAGGTGCGATTTTCCGCTTTTAACCCGTTAGGCTTATGAGAACTCATCTATTTGTGGCTTTACTGTGTTGCTTTTCCGGGGTAATTGTCCCTGTTTGTGCCCCTTGCCAGGTCGGGACATTCCCCAAGCTCGATGCACTTGCATCCAGCTATGTCGGCCGCACCAATACCAAGGGGCTGTCGGTAGGTGTGTTGTATAATGGCAGCGTACACTTTGCCGGGTACGGGCAGTTGTCGGCCAGGGAGTCTTCGGTCCCGGACGAGGCTACACTTTACGAAATTGGGGCTTTAAGCGGGGTTTTTGTTACCGCCCTGCTCGCCGTACAGGAATCAAAGGGCATTTTGGCACCTACGACCCTGATAAAAGAGGTAATACCGGAAGGCCACGCAATACCCGGTTTTAC
Organism: Saprospiraceae bacterium; assembly: GCA_049315745.1. Taxonomy (GTDB): domain Bacteria; phylum Bacteroidota; class Bacteroidia; order Chitinophagales; family Saprospiraceae; genus JADJPL01. The sequence continues at coordinate 15,715 of JBMOJO010000065.1, forward strand.
CCCTACCCGACTGGTAGAAATTTCGCAAGACTCCAGTGCAGGTAATGCCCCATCTTCAAAAACGATCGTATGTATGCCCGATCCGGTCGCAGGGACGACGGAAGTAACCTTATGTCAGTTGGCATATCATTCCTCAGGGCTGCAGTTCCCCGGCAAGCCTGTGGTGGACTGGCATCCGCTGGCCGGTCCGGCTGCCCTTAGACTGGCAGGACAGGACCTGCCCGACCTAACAGCACTCTTGGGCCGGGCAGGAGGCAGTACCTTCCGCTTTCCTCCAGGTGCGCAATTTGAATTTTCCACAATGGGCATAGCTTTGCTCGGCAACCTGTTGGCCGCACATGCCCGTGTACCGTACGAAGCGCTCCTTAAAAATTCCCTGACAGGGCCCTTGGGGATGGCCGATACCCGCCTCCTGCCGACGCCGGCACAGCTTGACCGCCTGGCGCCCGGTCACGATACCCGTGGCCGTCAAGCGCCCAACTGGCATTTCCAGGCGATGGCGCCTGCGATGGGGTTAAAGTCCAACACACGCGATCTGGTACAACTGCTCCGCGCATTAAGCGAGCGAATGCCGCCATTCGACGAAAACACCGTGCAGCGTATCCAGCAAGGGGTGCTGCCGGTTCATTTCCCCGGCTGGCAAAGACCAACCTCCAGCGCCTTTGGATGGTTCGCGAGCACCCTGGAAGACAACCGGATGGTCGTGTGGATGAGCGGTGCAACCGAAGGTTACCGGGCTTTCGCCGCTTTTGACCCCCAGCGAAAAACGGGAATTGTCCTGCTTGCCAATTCCGCTGAGGACTTAACAGAGCTGGGCTTTGCTATGCTCCGCACACTTTAAGGAGTTGTATGAAAAGTCTGGAGTTGTGTAAAAAGGCTTTTTACGGCGCTTCGCGCCGAATTATCTTTTAAGAGGTAACTATTTACCAGGTGTCTCCGCGGCTTCGCCGCGAAGGATTTTATTTGGTCTGGAGGTTGTGTAAAAAGGTTTTTCTTGGCGCTTCGCGCCAAATTAAATTTGGATG
>JBMOJO010000002.1:0-55025 GCA_049315745.1 Saprospiraceae bacterium
TCGTGAAAATGACGCGTCTATCAGAAGAATATTCTGCCGCCGCAGGCGGCAAAAAACTTTCCACACGACCCCAACTACTTAAAAACAACCTTAATATATTGACATTCAGGTCCTTTGCCTTATTTCGCGCAGCGAAATAAGGCAAAGGACCTGAATAAACGATCAACGTATGCGTCAAATCTGTTGCTGGTTCTTCCTGGCCCTGTGCCCGGGCCCGATGTTGTCCGCCCAGGGGATTTCCCTGCAATGGGCTTTGCTTTCCAACGGAACGCGCGGTTTCGATGGCGTCCACCGGGCGCGCTTTACCCTGGTGAATTCCGGTACACAGGCCTTCGGCGACAGCGGATGGGCGCTCTACTGGAACCAGGCGCCCCACGGGATAATTGCACAGGATACGTCCGCCGGGCTTGAGGCGCGCTGGATCAACGGCGATTTTTACGAAATAAAACCTGCACCGGGATTTTCCCTGCTGCCGGGGGATTCAGTGGCGCACGAAATCGTTTTCTCGGGGTTCACCATCAAAGCGTCCGACGGGCCTTTAGGGGCCTATTGGACGGACGGCAAGGGCGTGCCCCATGCACTGGACCACCTCGGGATTGCGCCTTTCGAGCGAAAGGAGCAGTACCGGCGTGGCCCCCTCGACCAGGAACCCGACCCCGACCCGGGGTTCCTCTACCTGCAAGGCGAAAAAATATTGCCCCCCGACCCGGCGACGGCTTACCCGCTTTTGCCGCTGCCCCGAAAATTTGAGCGCGGGGCAGGCGTCTTCAAAATCCCGGCGGTGACGACCATCGCTATTGACCCCGGCTTCGAAAATGCATCCGGATATTTGCAGGCTGCCTGGCCGGGAAGCTTCAAGGCAGGCGGTAAAGCGGCAAAAGTGCGCTTGGTGAAAGACCCCGGGGTGCAGGGCGCAGAGGCATACACCATCTCCGTCGTCCCTTCGGGGATCGAGCTCCGTGCTGCTGCAGATGCCGGGATGTTCTATGCAGTCGTTACCCTGCTCGCCCTGATCGAAAATGCTGCCGTCCCCGTCTGCAGGATTGCCGATGCCCCGGCCTATCCCTACCGGGGCATGCACGTGGACGTAGCGCGAAATTTCCAGTCCGTAACGACGATTTACCGCCTGCTCGACCAGATGGCGGCTTTTAAGCTCAACAAATTGCTGCTCTACCTCACCGAAGACGAGGCCTGGCGGATCGAAATTCCGCAGTTCCCGGAGCTGACCCGCGTCGGCGCCCGCAGGGGCCATACCCTGGACGAGGAAGACTATCTGCAGCCCGCCTACGGATCCGGCTATGATCCGGATAACCCCGCCTCTCCCGGAAACGGCTTTTATTCCCGCGAGGATTTTATCGGCATCCTGCGCTATGCAGCCGAAAGGCATATCGAAATCATCCCGGAGGTCAATTTCCCCGCCCACGCCCGCGCGGCGATCGTAGCGATGGAAAACCGCTACCGCCGCCTGATGGCTGAAGGCAACCCTGAAGAAGCGGAGCGCTACCGGCTCATTGACCCCGACGACCGCTCGGAATATCTTTCGGCACAGTCCTATACGGACAACGTCGTCTGTGCCTGCCGGCCATCGGCGCTGGATTTTTATTCCAGGGTGCTGGACGCATTTGTAGAAATGTACCAGGCAGCCGGTCTGCAACTCAAGACTTTCCATACCGGTGGGGACGAGGTGCCGGATAAGGCCTGGTCCGCCTCGCCGATCTGCAAGGCTTACCTCGAAACTAACCCGCATATCGGCCACGTCAGGAACCTCCATAAAGACCTGCTTGGCCGCATCCTGCAACTGCTCGAAGCGCGCGGGATCGCAGCCGGTGGCTGGGAAGAGGTCGCCCTGGCTTATGACACCGGTGCCAAGGCAGCGGTTCATACGGATTTTGCCGGGAAGGGGCTCATACCTTATATCTGGAATAATTTATGGGGGCAGCAGGACCTGGGGTACAGGATTGCAAACCGCGGCTATCCCATCGTGCTGTGCCCGGTCACTAACCTGTACTTCGACCTGGCGTATTCCAACGACCCCCGGGAGCCCGGACTCTACTGGGCGGGCTTTGTGGACGAGCAGGCGGCCTTCTCCTTGTTGCCCGAAGATTTGTTCTTGTCCACCCGTGCCAACGATATGGGCATGCCCTTCGTCCCGGAGCGCGATTTTAAGGATATGGAGCGGCTTAGCGAACAGGGGAGGGCGAATATCCTGGGGCTGCAAGGCCAACTCTGGGGAGAAACCATCAAAGGCAGGGAAATGCTGGAGTATTACTACCTCCCCAAGATGCTCGGCCTCGCCCAACGTGCCTGGCAGGGGATGCCCGACTGGGCTGCTATCGCCGATCCGGCACAGCGCGAAAGTGCGCGGAGGAAGGACTTCAGCGCCTTCCTGCATCGGGTGGCAGGAAGGGAATTTGCGCGTATGGATACCGCCGGCCCATCCTTCCATTACCGCATCCCCCCGCCCGGTATCGTACAGCGCGGCGATTCCATTTTGATGAACAGCATCTATCCCGGCATGACGATCAAATACACCCTCGATGGCTCGGCACCGGATTGGAACGCGCCGACCTATACCGGACCGCTGCGGGGCAGGTTCCCGTACGTCCGCGCCAAAATTTTTAACGCAAAAGGCCGCAGCGGCCTTGAAAGTCAAATCTCCGCCGCACAATGAACCAGACCACAACAACACCTGCCCGGCTACTGGCCCTCGATGCCCTGAGGGGCTTCACGATTATCGCCATGATCATCGTCAACGACCCGGGGTCCTGGTCGCATGTCTATCCGCCCCTGCTGCACGCCCAGTGGAACGGACTGACACCGACCGACTATATTTTCCCTTTTTTCCTGTTTATCGTTGGGGTTTCGATCGCCCTGGCCTACGGACAGCGCCTGGAGTCGGGCGTTGCCAGGCAGGAGCTGCTCAAAAAAATTGGCTCCAGGACCCTGAAGATTTATTTTTTGGGCATCTTCCTGTGGCTGTTCCCGGAATTTGACTTTTCCGCGATCCGCTGGGTAGGGGTCCTTCACCGCATCGCCTTGGTATTCCTGGCCTGCTCCCTGATCTATCTGTATGTGCGCCCTGCACGCCTGCCCTGGATTGCCGCCTTCTCCCTGCTGGGCTATTGGCTGGTGATGGCCTACGCTCCCGTTCCCGGGATAGGCGCCCCCAACCTCAGCGTGCCGGAGAAAAATTGGGCGCATTACCTCGATAGTATTTTACTTCCCGGGGTGCTGTGGCAAAAAACCTGGGACCCCGAGGGGCTTTTAAGTACGATACCTTCCATCTGTACGGGCATATTCGGCATGATGGCCGGCAGGATACTGCTGCTGCAGACCGAAATCCATCAGAAGCTGGTACGGCTGTTTGTGATGGGTTTCGCCTTGCTCGCGATCGGGGATCTCTGGCAATGGTTTTTCCCTTTCAATAAAAATATCTGGTCGAGTTCGTTCGCGGCTTTGCTGGCCGGAATGACTGCGCTTGCCCTCGCTACTATGGTCTATCTTGTGGATGTCCGCGGATGGAAAAAATGGATTTTCCCGGGGCAGGTCTTCGGTTCAAATGCGATTACGGCCTATGTGCTGGCAGGGATACTCACCGCCGTCTTCTACAACGACCAACTGATTGACCAGGGGCTGAACGGCCGCTTCATGGCCCTGGGCACCGGCCTGGGCCTGGCTCCGGAGCTGTGTTCCCTGCTCTATGCCGTTTTTTATGTCGCGGTCATCTTTGTGCCGGTCTATGTGCTGTTCCGAAAAAAAATATTTGTCAAATTATAGCCCGACGCCGAAGGGGTTGTGTAAAAAGTTTTTTGCCGCCTGTGGCGGCATAATATTCTTCTGAGAGACACGTCATTTTCGCGATTTCGCGAAGCGAAATCGCGAAAATGACGTGTCTCTAAAAACATCATTCGGCGCGAAGCGCCATTGCAGGGCGGCAAATATTCCTAACCATCAAAGTGGCATAAAAATGTTTGAGTACTACGAGCGCATACAGGAGCAATTGCGGTGCATCGTCGAGGGGCAGGAAGAAAAAATCCGCCTTGCAGCGGACTGGTTTGCGGAATGTATTGTCGGCGACAGGATTATCCACGCTTTTGGAACGGGGCATTCGCACATGATGGGCCTGGAATTGTTCGTCCGCGCTGGGGGGCTTGCCAATGTCAACGCCATGCTCGACAGTACGGTGATGACTTCAGAGGGGGCAAGGCGGAGCGCCGAGATTGAGCGGGTACCCGGCCTTGCGAAGATAATCTGGGACCAGCACCATATCCATCCGCAGGACCTGATGGTCATCACCTCCAATTCCGGACGTAACGCCATGCCTGTCGAGATGGCGATGATCGCAAAAGATGCAGGATTGAAGGTCATCGCCATCACCTCGCTCGCCCAGACGGCAGCCTACCCTTCGCGGCACCCTTCCGGCAAAAAACTTTTCGAGCTGGCCGACCTCGTGCTCGATAACCGCGTGCCCGACGGGGATGGGCTCCTGCGTATCGCCGGCTGTCTCGCCGGTCCGCCATCTACCATCTCCGGAGTCTTTCTCGTCAACCTCATCGCCTCGGAGGCGATGAAAATCGCTGCGGCGCGTGGAGCGGTACTCCCTGTCTATTTCAGTCAGAATATTGACGGGCCTTCCAACGAAACGCTTTACCGCCAATATGCGGGGCGGATCAAGCACCTCTGAGCTGCCGCTTTATTTTTTTCTTTCCGAAAAAAGGTATTTTTCAACAAAAAAAACTTATAAAAAATTGTTTTTCAGTTTTTTATAAGGTTTTTTTATTTCAAAAAAAGCAACAAACCCCGTTATCTGTCTTTGTATGCGGGCAAAAGGTGCTGCATCTTTACATCATGAAAGGGAGCGGAAAGGCGCTTCCGGAAAAATGCAAAAGTAGTCCTTGTTATAGTCCCTGAAACTATCTTGAAAACCGTACGGTGTTACTGTACGTCGTTCCCCCCGAAAGTTGGGGGGGTCGTAATCCCAAAGCTGAGGAAGGTTCCCTGCCCGGACAGACCGGCAGGGAGCCGGCCTTCTTAACGAAAAGTTAGCTTCCCGCAAGGGAAAATATAAGAATTAGGTCGTCTTTTTTTCATGAGATTATGATTTGTTATTGCATGAGGCCCTCGCTGAGGGCTTTTTTTTTGCCCACCGCTTTGATGTTTTCCACCGTTCAAGAAGAAATAAAATATTGCGCCGTCTTCGTGTCCTTTGTGGTGAAAAAACCACAAAGGGCACAAGGCATTACGCCGTCTTCGTGTCCTTTGTGGTAAAAAAACCACAAAGGGCACAAGGAACTCCGCCGTCTTCGTGTCCTTTGTGGTAAAAAAAACCACAAAGGACACAAGGAACTCCGCCCTCTTTGTGTCCTTTGTGGTAAAAAAACCACAAAGGGCACAAGGTATTACGCCGTCTTTGTGCCCTTTGTGGTGAAAAAACCACAAAGGACACAAGGAACTCCGCCCTCTTTGTGTCCTTTGTGGTAAAAAAACCACAAAGGGCACAAAGTACGATGCCGTCTTTGTGCCCTTTGAAGTTAGCCAATATCAAAAAACGGATTTAACAGTTTTCTGCCAGGAATAACCCTTAGTGTTGGTGGCCACCAGGCCCGTGGACGTGGCCATGGTCGAGTTCTTCCTGCGTAGCATCCCGCACCGATTGGACACTGACTTCGAAGAACAGGTTGACGCCGGCCATGGGGTGGTTGAAATCCATCAGCACGCTGTCTTCGCGGATTTCATCCACCGTACCGACGAGGCGGTTGCCATTTTGGTCTGACATAGGAATCTGCTTTCCGATTTCCAGCAAGTCTTCAGCCAGTTCGCCGTCAATCAAGAATACGTCCATGGGAAGCTCCACCAGGGCATCTTCGTCGAATTCGCCGTAGGCATCCGCCGCTTCGATGCGGAAGCTGAGGGCATCACCGGAAGATTTGCCGAGAAGTTGCCGTTCGAATTCCGGGATCATTTGCCCGACGCCATATAGGAATACCAATGGATCGGAGCCTAAGGTGGTTTCAATAAGCTCGCCGTCCGCGTTTTCGTCCTGCAGGCGGTAATGCACAGTGACCACCTTGTTGTTTTCGATTTGCATAGGTTGATGTGATTTTCGGCAAAGGTAGGGGAATTTTTGGGGTGGTGCAAGGGCGGGGAGTTTTGCGGCGGGGTTTTCGCTGCGTTGGGAGGGTGGATGAACAGCCCCCCTTCCTATCCCCCCAGCTTCCGCTCCAAATAATACGACGCATTCTCCGCCACGACGATATCCAGGGGCAGGTACTGTACCCGTTCGACTTTTTTTCTGAAAATCAGTTGGTCAACAATGGACATGACGGCCTGGAAGCCTTGTTGCGCAGGGTTTTGGTTGATCAGGAAGGCGATGCGTTCCGCTTCGAGGTAGCGCAGGTTGGGCTCGAGCAGGTCAAAGCCCACGATCCTCAGCCCCGCGGGCGCTTCCGGGCCGAGTGCATCGAGTACGAGGTAGGAGCGGGAGTTGGTGACGAAAAGGCCACACAGGCGCGGATGGAGCTGGAAGATGGCCTGCAAAAAGTCTTTTAGCCGCTGCGGACTGTCAAAGTGCTCGAAATCGAAGCGCAATACGTCTGCCGCACAGTAGCCGTGCTGCTGGAAATAGTGCCGAAGCCCGCGCTCTTTTTCGAGCAGGTGCCTGGCACGGCCGATCTCGTTGTCGAGGTTGAGCACAGCGACCTGATCCTCCGGCCGCAGTACGAGCTGAAGCAGTTTCCCCGCGAGGGCCCCGCTGTGAAAGGAGTCCTGGCCTACATAACACAGCGCCTGCCGGTCTTCCAGGTCGGTATTGATCAGGGCCACCGGGACCATTTTTTTTGCACAGGCCTGCAGGATATTTCCGGAGGCTTCCAGGAATAAAGGGGCGATGAGCAGGGCGTCGGGCCGCGCATCGAGCAGCGCCATCGCCTTTGCCTCAAACTGTCCGGGGCCGGTCGGGCCATGGTAAAACAGCTCGACATGTACCCCGAAATGCCTTGCGGCATGGGCGGCTTGCTCGACCCCCGACTTGGGCAGCTCCCAATAGGGATCCTGACGGTAGTCGGGCAATAGGGCAAACACCCGCAGCGTCCGGTTGTAGGCCAGGGTACTGGCAAAAATATTGGGCTCATAGTGCAGCTCGCCCATCGCCTGCTCCACTTTTGCCCGTGCCTCCGGCGAAACGTTCCCCCGCCCGTGGATGACCCTGTCCACCGTTCCCGGGCTTACCCCCGCCCGCAACGCGATATCTTTTATGGTTACGCGTGTTTCCATACCTTAAAGATATGCTTTCTTGCTGTGTACGCACACAGATTTAGAAAAAATTGTATTTTTGGCCAAGCATAACAAAAAACGATGAAGCAGGATGCCCCTAAAACGCTCAGTATTGGTATAGACATCGGAGGTACGACGACAAAGCTGGGTATCGTTGACCAAAATGGCCACTTGCTCGCCCGCCGCGCCCTGGATACGCAGCGCCACCAACAGGCGCAGGCTTTCAGCGCCGAACTGGCAGCAGCAGTCGGGGAGGTGATGGATAGTACGGGGACAAAAGCCCTGGTGACCGGTATCGGGATCGGGGCCCCGGGCGTGGACGAGCGCGCGGGTACGATTGCAGCTGCGGCCAACCTCCCGTTTCAGGAGCCTTTTGCCCTGGCAGCGTTCCTGGAAGATGCACTGGGTATGCCGGCAAAACTGATTAAAGATTCCAGCGCCGCGATTATCGGTGAGCGGGTGTTCGGGGGGGCAAAGGGTATGGAACACTTTGTACTCCTTACCCTGGGTACCGGCCTGGGCTCGGCGATTATGATCAATGGCCATGTGATTTCAGGGGCAAACGGGCTGGCCAGTGAGTACGGCCACTCCCTCGCCGTGCCACACGGAAGGCAGTGCAACTGCGGCAAGAGTGGCTGCCTGGAAACGTACGTCTCCGCAACAGGGATTAAACGGACGGTTTTTGAACTCCTCGCCGGGTTCAAGGGCCATAGCCGTCTGCGGGATTATACCTATCATGCCCTGGACGCCAAAATGATCTATGAGGCGGCCCGCTCCGGCGACGATGTTGCGCGGGAAGCATTCCGTCAAACCGGCGCCATCCTCGGCAGGGCAATCACCAACCTGATCGTGCTGCTCGACCCGCAGGCCATATTCCTTGCGGGAGGGCTCACCCAGGCAGAGGAACTGCTCCTGCTGCCGGTCCGCGAAAGTGTTGACGAGCACCTGCTGGGGATGTTTAAAGGGAGCTGCGAAATCGCTTTTTCCCACCTCGGAGGGGAAGATACCGGTATCCTGGGAGCAGCTGCTATGATGTGGTACAACCCCGGACAATGACTTTATGCCGCCCCCTGTCGGCACAACAGGCCAATCATCACCGTGTATTATTCAGGTTCAGAATAAATTATTGAACACTCATTGCTATGGACTACTTGCGTTATCAATTCAAATCGCTGGAAAAAATCCCGACGAAGGTCTGGGAAAGTGCAAGGGAAGGCTCGATCCACGTCGCCCGCAGCATCGCCCTCGCAATCCGCCAGAAACAACAGGAAGGCGAGCACATCGTTCTCGGCCTCGCTACCGGCTCCTCGCCAATCCAGGTCTATAAGGAGCTGGTGCGCATGCACCGGGAAGAAGGGCTGAGCTTCGCCAATGTCATCACTTTCAACCTCGACGAGTATTTTCCGATGCAGCCGGATGCCCCACAGAGCTACGTCCGCTTTATGCGGGAATTCCTCTTCGACCATATTGACATCAAACCGGAGAACATTCATATCCCCGACGGCACGTTGCCGTTAGAGCAGGTAGAAGCCTACTGTGCGCGCTATGAAAAAATGATCCAGCAGGCAGGCGGGATTGATATCCAGATCCTGGGGATTGGCCGGACCGGGCATATTGCTTTCAACGAGCCGGGGTCGTTCGATACTTCTGTGACCCGCCTTATCCGCCTGGACGCTACTACCCGCCGCGATGCTTCCAAGGACTTCCCCTCCATCGAAGAGGTGCCTTATCGTGCCATAACCATGGGCATTCGCACCATTATGCGGGCTAAGGCCATCTACCTGATGGCCTGGGGACAGCATAAATCTGAGGTGGTCAGGCACATGGTGGAGGGGGAGGTGTCTCCTTCCGTACCTGCGAGCTTCCTGCAGCAACATGCCAACGCCAAGGTCTATCTCGACCGCGGCGCGGCAGAGGACCTCGCGCGCTTCCGGACGCCCTGGCTGGTGGGCCTGTGCAACTGGGACGATGACCTCATCTGCAAGGCGGTTACCTGGCTTTCCCTCACCCTGGGAAAGTCCATCCTTAAACTTACCGGTGAAGACTATAACGAGCATGGCCTCTCGGACCTCGTTGTCGAACATTCCAGCGCTTATGATATCAATATCCGGGTTTTCAACCGCCTGCAACACACGATTACCGGATGGCCGGGGGGCAAGCCGGGCGCCGACGACAGTACGCGGCCGGAACGGGCGAAACCGCCGAAAAAACGGGCGATTATCTTCAGCCCCCATCCCGACGACGATGTGATCTCCATGGGGGGCACCTTCCTGCGTCTGGTCGAACAAGGCCATGAAGTGCATGTCGCCTACCAGACTTCCGGCAATATCGCCGTCCACGACTACGATGCCCTGCGCTACCTCGAATTCCACGAGGAGTTCTGTTCCTCCCAGAGCATGGGCGCCGAAGGGGCAGCCAGACGCCAGGAACTGATCAAATTCCTGCGCGAGAAAAGCCCGTTTGAAATAGACCTACCGGAAATACGCAAAGTCAAAGGCCTCATCCGGAGGGGGGAAGCAAGGGCAGGAGCGCGTTTCTGCGGATTGGAAGATGCGAATATCCATTTTCTCGACCTGCCTTTTTATGAGACCGGGAAAACACGGAAGAACCCGGTCGGAGAGGAAGATATCCGGATTGTCGCCCAGTTCATGGAAAAAATCAAGCCCAACCAGGTTTTCGCTGCGGGTGACCTGGCCGACCCGCACGGGACACACAGCGTTTGTCTCGATGCGATCTTCGCCGCTTTCGAATCCCTCAAAGACCAGAAATGGGCGAAAGAGTGCTGGCTGTGGCTGTACCGGGGCGCCTGGCACGAATGGGCGGTGGACGAAATCGAAATGGCCGTGCCGATGAGCCCGGAACAAGTGCTCAAAAAACGCCGGGCAATCTTTATGCACCAATCGCAAAAAGACCGTCCGCCTTTCCCGGGCAGCGATGTGCGCGAGTTCTGGCAAAGGGCGGAAGACCGCAACCGCGGCACCGCGAAAACCTACCGCCAGCTCGGCCTGGCTGAATATGAAGCAATCGAAGCCTTCCGCAGATGGAAATTCCCCTGGCAGGCTGCCGGGAAATAGTCTTTTAACCACCAAAGCGTATAGCATGTATATTCAACAATGGATCTTCCTACTTATGGCGCCCGCAGTGTTGCTGGGTTGCCGCCCAACCACCGCCCAGCCGCTGCCCGTGATCCCCATTCCGCAAAAGATGGAGGCGCAAAGCGGGGTTTTTATCGCAACAACGGCCACCGTAATTGTCCCAAAACAACTGGATCCGGAGATCGAATGGGCACTTGCCTATCTGAATGGCCATCTCGAAGCGAGGTTGGGTAAAGCGCTGAAGGTGCAGTCCGGGAAAAACGCTCCTTCTAAGGCTGCTTTCTTTATCGAAATTGACGGGAATGCAGCTTCGCCGGAAGCCTATCAGCTCACGGTGGGCCCACAAGGGGTAGTACTCAAAGGGGGCAGCGCAGCAGGGGTGTTCTATGGCATCCAGACCCTGATCCAGCTGATGCCGGATACGCTGGGACAGTTGGCAATCCCGGCCGTCCGTATCGAGGACCAGCCCGCGTTCCCTTACCGCGGGATGCACCTGGATGTTGGCCGGCACTTCTTTCCGGTCAGCTTTATCAAACAATATATTGATATCCTCTCCCGCTATAAAATGAACCGCTTCCACTGGCACCTGACGGAAGACCAGGGTTGGCGCATCGAAATCAAACGCTACCCACGCCTTCAGGAAATTGCCGCCTACCGCGACGAGACGCTTAAGGGGCATTATAACGATGTCCCGCAAACGTACGACGGAACACGTTATGGAGGTTTCTATACGCAGGACGAAATCAGGGAGGTGGTCGAATACGCACGCCGCCGCTTTGTGACGATCGTACCGGAAATCGAACTCCCCGGCCATGCCCAGGCCGCAATCGCCGCTTACCCGGAGCTTGGCTGTACGGGCATGCCGGTCAAAGTAGCGACCAAATGGGGCGTGTTCGACAATGTCTTCTGCCCCAGCGAGGCGACGTTCGAATTTCTCGAAAATGTCCTGAAGGAAGTAATGGCGCTCTTCCCGGGGGAGTATATCCATATCGGCGGGGACGAATGCCCAAAGACCCAATGGAAAGAAAGCTTCGTGGCCCAGGACGTCATCCGAAGGGAAGGGCTCAAGGACGAATATGAGCTGCAGAGCTATTTCATCCGGCGGATCGAAAAATTTCTGAATGCCAACGGACGGCAGATTATCGGCTGGGACGAAATCCTGGAAGGGGGGATCGCCCCGAATGCCACGATTATGTCCTGGAGGGGCGTAGAGGGCGGAATCGAAGCGGCCCGGCAGTCGCATAAGGTCATCATGACGCCTACCTCGCATTGCTATCTGGATTATTATCAGGCGATTAACCCCGACGAACCCCTGGCCATCGGGGGATATCTCCCCCTGGAGAAGGTCTATTCCTTCAACCCGGTGCCGGAGGCACTCAAAGGGGACGCAGCCAAATTTGTCATCGGCGCCCAGGGGAATGTCTGGACAGAATATATGCAGGACGAAAAAAAGGTACAATATATGGTGTACCCGCGTATGCAGGCCCTGTCTGAGGTGGTCTGGTCCGGGGAGGCCAAAAAAGACTTTCCGGACTTCGTCCGGCGGCTGATGGTACATCTGGAACGGCTGAGCCGCGAAGGGGTGAATTTTGCCAACCACCTCTTCGATGTGAAAGGCGAGGTAATCGCCGGTGAGGGCAAGGAAGTCCGCGTGCGCTGGTCAAATCTCGCCAATAAAGGGGATATGCACATGCTGATGGGCACAGGCACCCCCGGGCCTTACGATGAAAAAGTCAGCGGGGATGTAACGCTCACTAAATCAGGATGGTATCAGGCACAGACCGTCATTGACGGAAAGCCCGTTGGCCAGTCTGGAGCGGTTTTCTACGTGCCCCACAAAGCCGCCGGGAAAGTGATTAAACTTGCAAAAGCACCGGCCCCTCAGTATAGCGCCGCAGGCGCGGCATCCGCGATCAATGGCGTACTCGGCAGCGACGAGCGCTACGGGGATGCCGAGTGGCAGGGCTTCGAAGGGGACGATTTCGATGCAGTTATTGATTTTGGCGCCCCGACGTCTGTGCGAAAGGTGAATTTCCGCTTCTTTAATGCCCCGGGGCAATGGATTTATCCCCCTAAGGCCATCCATATCAGTATGTCCGACCAACCCAATAATTTTACCGGCGGACTGAGCGCAACGATAAACATTAACCGACCGGGGGGTATGACCCTGCGCCATATTATGCTGGTGAACGGCAGCGGACGCTATATGCGCGTGCATATCGAAAACTATGGGGAGATCCCGGCCAATAAATCCGGCGCCGGCCATAAGGCCTGGCTGTTCGTAGATGAGCTGATCGTGGAGTAATTTTCCGGCGCCGACCGCAAAATTATATGCCTGGAGTTGCTGAAAAGTCCATTTTCTGCGCTCCGCACCAAATATTTCTTCTAAACTGCGCTTGGTTGATTGATTTTGCGAAGCAAAATCAATGAACCAAGCGCAGTTTAAATCCAAAATCTCGTCGCCGCAGGCGGCAAAAGACGCTTTACACAACCCCACAGCCTCTGAAAGGAATTATAAATGCAGGCGCTCCTTGCGTGCAACCAGGATGGCCTCGTCTTCCACCCGTTCGGGGTCAGGTACGCAGCAATCCACCGGACAGACGGCGGCACACTGGGGTTCTTCGTGAAAGCCTACGCATTCCGTGCATTTATCGGGGACGATAAAATAATAGTCGTCGGAGACGGGCGACATTTTTTGGTTAGCATCAACGGAGCCACCGGATTCCAGCTGATATTTTCCCCGGACCGTCGTGCCGTCCGAAATCGCCCATTCCACGCCCCCTTCATAAATGGCATTGTTCGGGCATTCGGGCTCGCACGCGCCGCAGTTGATGCATTCGTCGGTGATCATGATGGCCATCGTAAAGTGTTTTTTCTGATCTGTTGTGCAGAAACAGTGGTTCATCCGGGTATTGCAACATTTGCGGGCCTTTCTGTGCTTTACCGGCATAAAAGGTCTTTTTTTCGCTGCAACCTTTCCAGTATGGAACGGATAAAACCCCTGATGGTTTTGCGAGCGCAAAAATAAACGCTATATTGGAGATATTCAAGCAAGACGGTTGATCCGGCAAGTATTTTGCGCCGCTGGAAACAAAATTTTATCTTGTGGGCCAGCCCATGGCCAGGAGGATATCCGGAGATAAACGATAGATCGGAAAAAGTGCGGTTTTAGCAAGATGACAGGATATGGCAAGAGAAGAAGCGGATAAGGTGACGCCCCTGATGCAGCAATATGCCCGGGTGAAGGCAAAATACCCGGATGCAATCCTGCTTTTCCGGGTTGGCGATTTTTATGAGACTTTTGGCCAGGATGCCGTATTGGCCTCTCGGGCCCTCGGGATCGTACTGACGAGCCGCAACAACGGGGGCAGCGACGTCGAGCTCGCGGGCTTCCCGTTCCACTCCCTCGACCTTTACCTGCCGCGCCTGGTGAAGGCAGGGTACCGGGTAGCCATTTGCGAGCAGTTGGAGAAGCCTAGCCCACAGAAAAAAATCGTCAAACGGGGGGTCACCGAGGTCGTCACACCAGGGGTAGCCGTGGACGATAAACTTCTGGACCACCGCTCCAATAATTTCCTGGCCGCAATCGCCCCGGGCAGGGAGGATGAGGTCGGCGTGGCCTTCCTGGATATCTCTACCGGTGAATTTCTCGTCAGCGAAGGCGACTATGCTTCGGCGGAGAAACTGCTGCAAAGCTTTCAACCTTCCGAGGTGATCTTCTCGAAAGACAAAAAGCAGTGGTTCTTCAAGGCTTTCGGAGACAAATTCTATACCTTCCCTCTGGAAGAATGGGTTTTTACCAAAGATTTTGCCCTGAACCTCCTGCTCAGGCATTTTGAAGTCGCCAATATGAAAGGCTTCGGGATCGAAAGCCTGGACCTGGCGCAGGTGGCCGCCGGGGCAGTCCTGCACTATCTGGCCACTACGGAGAATAAAAACCTGAAGCATATCACCCGTATCGCCAGGGTGCAGCCGGATCGTTTCGTGTGGCTGGATCGTTTCACCATCCGCAACCTCGAGCTGATCCACAGCCCGCATGATTCCGGGGTGCCACTGATCCAGGTACTCGACGATACCCTCTCGCCAATGGGCGCCCGCTTGCTGAAGAAGTGGGTCGTCCTCCCCCTGAAAGACCAAACGGCGATTCAGGAACGCCTCGATGCCGTGGACTTTTTTCTTCAGGCACCCGATCTTGCCACGGAGATCGTCCCCGTCATCCGCAGGATGGGCGACCTGGAACGGCTGATTTCCAAGGTGCCGCTCGGCAAAATCAACCCGCGGGAGGTGGTACAATTAAAAAAGGCCCTGTTGGCCTGCTCGGATTTACAACAGCGATTACTTCAATGCCCCCAGCCCCAACTCAAAAAATTTGGCGATGGCATCAACCCCTGCCCCCAGCTTGCCGAGCGCATCGGTATGGAGCTGGTGGACGAACCCCCGGTCAACCTCGCCCGCGGCGGGGTAATCCGAAGCGGGTACGATGAAGTCCTCGACGATTTACGCCATACGCTCTCCCACTCCAGAGAACTCCTCGCGGAAATACAGCAAAAGGAGATTCAGCGCACGGGGATCAGCAGCCTCAAAATCGGATACAACTCGGTGTTTGGGTACTATCTCGAAGTCAGCAACAAATATAAGGACCAGGCCCCGGCAGATTGGGTGCGCAAACAGACGCTGACCAACGGCGAACGCTATATTACCGATGCGCTCAAACAACTGGAGACGAAAATTATAACCGCAGAAGAACGCATGATCGAACTGGAAGAAGCCCTCTTCGTCCAGCTGGTTCAGGAGCTCTCGGATTATATCGAGCCGGTGCAGCACAATGCCCGCCTCGTCGCCCGCCTCGATTGTCTGCTCTCCTTCGCCCGGATTGCCGCGAAATACCGCTACTGCAAACCGGAAGTGACCGACGATTTCAGCCTGGACATCCGCGACGGACGACATCCTGTAATCGAGCGGCAACTTCCCCTGGAGGAACAGTTTGTGCCCAATAATGTCTTCCTGGACCGCGACGAGCAGCAAATCCTGATGATCACCGGCCCGAATATGTCGGGCAAATCCGCCGTGCTGCGCCAGACCGCCCTGATCGCCCTGATGGCGCAGATGGGCAGCTTCGTACCGGCATCGAGTGCCAGGATCGGCTTACTGGACAGGATCTTTACCCGCGTGGGGGCTTCGGACAATATCACCTCGGGCGAGTCAACTTTTATGGTGGAAATGAACGAAACGGCGAGTATCATGAACAATATCTCCGACCGCAGCCTGATCCTGCTGGACGAAATCGGCCGGGGCACCAGTACTTACGACGGTATTTCTATCGCATGGTCCATCGCCGAATATTTACACGAAAATAACCAGGCACGCCCCAAGACGCTTTTTGCTACCCACTACCACGAGCTGAACGAACTTGCCGGACGTTTTTCCCGCATCCGCAATTTTCATATCGCTACGCGTGAGGCAGGCCAAAAGGTCCTGTTTTTGAGGAAACTGGCACCCGGGGGAAGCCAGCACAGCTTCGGTATCCATGTCGCCCGTATGGCCGGTATGCCCAGGGGCATCGTGGAGCGCGCCGCTGCAATCCTGGAACAATTGGAAAGACAACGGGTGGCCGACAGACCGCCCGATGCAGAAGGGCCGGCGCAGGTACCTGCCCTGGAAACCCGGCAAATATCCGCGGCACCGCTGCAGCTCAGTATCTTCGAGACGGTGGATCCCCTCGCAGGGAAATTGCGTGCCACAATAAAAGCGCTGGACCTCCATGCCATGACCCCCATCGAATGTATGCTCCGCCTGAATGAATTAAAAACGCTACTGGAAGAACACGAAGAATGAAAATCGCGATTATTGGATATGGGCGCATGGGCCGGACGATTGCGGCGCTGGCCCCGGAAATGGGCCACCAGGTAGGCACAGTCATCGAAAGGGCCGGGAATGGCGATTGGAGCCCGGAAAGGCTGGCCGGATGCGACGTGGCGATCGAATTTACCCTGCCGGAAGCAGCGCCGGACAATATCCTCCGCTGCCTGGACGCCGGTATCCCGGTCGTGTGCGGCACTACAGGGTGGCTGCACCGCTACGACGAAGTGGCCGCTGCCGCGGTGCGGCTAAAGGGCGCTTTTTTCTACGCATCAAATTTCAGTATCGGCGTAAACCTGTGCTTTGCGCTCAACCGCTGCCTCGCCCTGTGGATGGACGCGCACCCGGAGTACGACGTCCAGGTAGTGGAGACACACCATAAGCATAAAAAAGACGCCCCGAGTGGTACCGCGATTACCCTGGCGGAAGGCGTTATCGCCGGCCTCGGCCGTAAATCGCACTGGGAGAAGGCCCCAACTGTGGAAGCGGGCGCACTGGAAGTCATTTCAATCCGGGAAGGAGAGGTCCCGGGTACGCATGAGGTCATTTACCGCTCGGATACAGATACGATCACCCTTCGGCATGAGGCGCATTCGCGAACCGGCTTCGCGCGCGGCGCGTTGCTGGCGGCGGCATGGCTGCCCGGCCGGCAGGGCATTTTTGGTATGGAAGACCTGCTGGGGTTATGATTCCGCAACGACCAGGTTAACTGAACTCCTCCAGCTTGTCGAGCAGCCACTTTTGGTTGGCGACATTCGAAGTGGCGCTGATCTCTTCGCGCAGCCTGGCAACGGCCTGTAAGTCGCCCTCGTGCAGACGGGTGAGTTTACGGGTGAAGCGGATAAGGTTCTTGTAGGCCTGTTTTTGGCGTTCCTGGATGTCTTTGTTCCGGTTGAGGTACGTGCGGAAACTTTCAAAGAGGGAGTAGAGCGGGTCCCACTCATCGGTATCGTAATATACCCGCAGGAGCATATCCTTGGAGTTGAGGTTGTAGGTAATGTCGTCGTATTCGACAAAACGGAGGAGCTCCACGACTTCGGTATATCTCCGCTGATAGAAATAAACCTGGGCCAGGTTAAAAGTACGCGCGTTCTCCTTTTTGTCTTCCGGAAGGAATTGCAGATAGTCGTCAATAAACTTCAGGGCCCAGTCGTAATCCCCGACGCGCAGGCTTACGACAACGATATTCCTGAAATCCCAGGGGGAGAGCTGTTCGTCGCGGATGATGATGCGTTTTTCCAGTACATTCTTGTACAATACAAAAAGCTCGGAAAGAAATTCCGGCCTGCCCCGGTTAAGCTGCTGGATGCAGTAGTTCTGCGCGAGACTGTACAGGTCGCTTGCCTCCTCTTTGGGAAAATTCATGCCGTACTGGTCGAGAAGCTGCTTGAACTGCCGGTAGCTTTGTACGTTGTCGGGATTGCGGTAGAGGTTGAGCACCTGGAAATAGATCGCGATCGGGGGGATGTCGGACAGTTGATGTTCCTGTACAAACCGTTCGATTTCCTCCATAAGGCCAAGCTCGTATTCATGGGCCGCCAGATCCCTGCGGGCAAGGACATTGCAATAAATATAAAGCTTTTCCGCGATGAAGAAATAATCCAGGTTGCGGGAAATATCTTCCCAGTTGGACTTGACGGTCCGGTTGTACTCGAAGCCGGCAAGGTCGTAATAACGTTTTTCCAACAAGTATTTTCCGTAGTAATATTCGCTGTTCCGGTAGGTGCTTTTTTCGAAAAAATTCCGCGAACGTTTCAGGGAAGAATTGTACAAATTGGATTGTTTGCGTCTTTGGACAGCGTCCAGCAGCGCGGTATTCCGGATAATTTCGTTTTCCTCGAATTCCTGCTGTGCGAAGAAGTTCTCGAGAAGTTTAAGCAGGTCGGAAAAGTACTTGCGCAGCCGGAGGTCATCGAAGTCGGCCATTAACCCGATCGCCTCCCATATTTGCTGCTTTGTCCATTCACAATCCCCGGGATCATTAATTTCTCCGATGATGCATTCGTAAAGGGCCAGGTGGGTCTCGTTCGCATTGAAATAAGGGGATTGCAAATATTTCCTGAAGCGGTTTTGTTCAATTTTGCCCAATTCCTGCAAGGATTGGTACAACTTACTGTTCCGCATGGTATTAAATTATTTTCACAAAAGTAATAAAAACTTGTGTTTTTGTAAGAGGATAAATGGGTGCCCGACCAGGATGGCTCCCCCGGTAATGGCTATCCCCAAAATCCTGCGCAAAGCATGAACGCCGACCAGATAAAAAAGGGTATCTATTTAGCAGGTAGCTGTCCTGAGAAATAATCTTTGAGGTTGTGTAAAAAGGTTTTTGCCGCCTGCGGCGGCGAAATATTCTTTGGATGGAGACATCTTTTTCCTGATTTTGCGAAGCAAAATCAGGAAAAAGATGTCTCCATCCAAATATAATTTGGCGCGAAGCGCCATAAAAAACCTTTTTACACAACCCCAAATAAAATCCTTCGCGGCGAAGCCGCGGACACGATTGGTAAATAGACACAAAAAAGGTACATTATTTGTTGTTTTTTGAATTAAAGTGTATATTGTGCCCCAAAGCAATGTTCCCCCTGAGGGAAACCATAATCCACGACACCATGAATATATATTTACGTATTTCGCTTATCTGCCTCTCCATCTTCCTGATGGGGACCCTGCGCCTGCCGGGTCAGGTCTTGAAAAGGGGCTCGCTCGAGGTGTTCCAAAATAGTCGTGGAGAATACTACTGCGACGCGCTTTTATCGGATATCACAACAAAGCCGAGGAACGGCAAGGTTTGGGTTGCAGGACTGTCTCCGGGTCCTGCGGGCAGGAGAACTTATAAATATGTTTATGAGCCGGTAAAAGGATTTGTCGGCCTCGATACTTTCCGATATGTAAGTGTTGTTTGTGAAAAAGCCGGCTGCGTCGAAGAGTGGGAAATCCAGGTGAGGGTAAAGACCTCTGAGGTAAACGCGCTTCCGGACCTTTTCTATGTACCCGCAAATTCGTCCGAGACACCGCTCAATGTCCTGCGCAACGACTCCGGCTCTTCGGGGTCTTTAAGCCTGCGTGCGGTCAGTACCGTCAACAACGGCCAGGCGTTCTTGTCTGTCGGGAGCCCTTTCGTAATGTTCAAGCCAAGGCCGGGCTTCACCGGTGTGGCACAGCTGATTTATACCGTCTGCGACACCCTTGGCACCTGTGGCCAGGCTTCGGCCAGCGTGGTAGTAGGCCAGGTACAACCCCCGGGACAGGATACCCTCCGAATTTTTACCCTGAAAAACGAGCCGGTGGACGTCCTCGTCCCCAATGTCTATTTCCTGCTCGAGGATCCGTCAAATGGGCAGCTCGACAGCAAAAGGGATATTCCCCGGTATTCCCCTAAACCCGGGTTTGCAGGCAAAGATTATATATTTTTTGCCGGGAACGGGGGTGAGCTGACGGTCGAGGTAGAGGTACTGGACATCACGCGAAATAAATTCGCTTTCGATGACCAGGGCAATACGATGCCGGGCCGCCTGCTCGAGCTGGATGTACTGGCGAACGATGCTTTCGGGAGTGCAGCTTCTTGTCTGAAATATAGCCAGCCCCGCTACGGGCGCCTGGTCAGTCAGCCCCTGCCAAACGGGTTAGTAGTTTATGAGGCACCCCGCGGCTTCATCGGCGTGGACGAGTTTACCTACACGGCGTTCGCGCCGGGGTGCACGGGTACGCCTGAAACGGCCACTGTGCGAGTGTTCGTAAGCAACTTCGAGCCGTCCAGGTCTAAGTTCAGGATGAACACCCCCATGAATACCCCGCTGGCGATCGCGTACAATATTCCGATCAGCGAATTCAAATTCAACCTTTCCCAGAAGGCGAGAAAAGGCGAAATCCTCTTGCTGAACGGAGTCGTGGATACCACGATCCGCGGAACGAAGATCTTCGGGTATAACGCCCTATTATATGTGCCGGGTCCCGGGGCGACCGGACTGGACGAATTCGAGGTGGTCTATTGCCTGAAAGGGACCGGCGGCCAGGAGTGCCAGTACCAAAAGAGCGTGAAAATCGAAGTGGATATCCTGCCTTATGCCTCAGATAAAGACCTCTGCTTCGGCGACTGTGTCTGGGCAGGCGATGCCAATATGGACGGTGTCGTAAACATGGAAGACCTCCTGCCGCTGGGCAGGTTCATGGGCAGGGTAGGGATGCCAAGAGATGAACCCAATCTCGATGTCTGGTTTGGTCAATATGGGAAAGATTGGAAAGATCCTTTCGGTGGCCCGGATGCTGCCGGCCTTAAATATGTAGATACCGACGGCAACAGTATCATCACCGCAGAGGATACCGTGGCAATCGCCCGTTTCTTCGGTCGTACGCATGCGATCGTGCCGGTGAAGCTCCCTTATGCCGATTTTGAAATACGCCTGGAAGGGAACCTTTTCACCGAGCCGGGCAAGCCCGTGTTCCTGGATATTTCCCTTGGCGACGAGAAACATCCGGTGACCGACTTGCATGGTTTCACCTTCGACTTTTCCTATAACCCTTTCTTCTTCGATGCCAACGCCTCCTTCGTAGAATTCCTCGGCAACTCCTGGCTGACTTACAACGCGCCTGTACTGGGCATGGTGCGCAACGACGGTAGAGGGATAGTGTCCACCGGGTTCACGCGCACCAACGGCGTGCCGGCACATGGGTATGGCAAGGTGGGCCGCAGCAAAGTGGTGGTGACAAACGACATCATCGGCGTGTCGCCCCCGGACTCCGACGGCAATATCTATGTACCGCTCTATGGCAACGCCGTGGCGACGAACGCGCAGGGGGAAAAGTTTGCGGTAAGGGTAAAGCCAACGGTTATCACCATCAGAACACGGCCCGAACTTCCCGGCTTTGGCCAGACGAACCCGGTAAAACGAAGCGGGGACGACCTGCTCCTGTTCCCTAACCCTTCCCGCGAAAATGTAAACCTGTTCAAACAAGGGGACGATCCCTTGGAAAGAATACAGGTCTTTTCCGTCGCCGGCCAATTGGTGATGGATTCGGGCAATATCTCCGACTATCAGTACGTTGTTCCGGTGAAAAGCTGGTTGCCCGGCATCTATATCGCGCGTGTCAAAATCGGTAATGGGGAAGTGGTTACACGCAAAATCGAAGTCATCCGCTGAGGCGGTAAGAATATTTTTTTACTCGTGGAATTATCATTGCTTGAGGGTCGCGCAGTGCGCGACTTTTTTTTTGCCGTAAGGGTTCCCCCCATTATTTCCGCTTCAATAAATCGCCGAGCGTTTCATAGGGTACCACAAATGCTGTGGTTCCAAAGGCATACGGGGTTACTTCATAGGGTGAATAATAACAGTACAGCCCATCCGCGGTGAGTCCGAAACCCTGGGGCAGCGCAAATGGGAAGTACTCATTAAATTCAAATCCCTCTTCGAAGATTTCGCTGCGCTTCGAGCGGAACTGTTCTTCGAGGATGGACTTCACGCGCTCCTCGTCGGTGACCAAATCTTTCCAGTCCAGTTTCTTGCCGGTGACGGCATCAAAAGTAGCGATTGCACTGGGATGGTTGCCGTGCGCACCACCGGTAAAGACATAGCCATTGATTTGTAAGGTCAGGTATCTGCCGTCGTTGAAAAGTACGGTATCTTCAGACTCTGCTACCCACTCCCCAAGTGGAGAATCAGGTGCCTCTCCCGACCAGGAGGCATGGGCGCTCAGAAATGTGCCGGAGGCTTCTTCAAGTGAAGTCCTGGCTGCTTCCCTTTCGCTCAGTTCGAACGCAAGCAATCCAACCAGCAGCGTATTACACCATTCCGCAACGTTGCGTTGAAGGATCTTACTTCCCGATTTGACCACCGGCCAGTTCAGGTTGATCTTCGCGCAGAAATTCACTTCCGAATGCATGGCCGCACAATCACGTCCGGCCATCTTGACGAAAGATGCGTGTTCCAGGAGAACAGGCTGGGACGTTTTTTCTGCCGGCATACAGGCCAGGAGGGCGGTTATTACGCCACTCAGGGCGATTAAATTCATGGCTTTCATTTGCTGCTTTTTAATTGTGAGCTATTGTATTCCCGAAACCTTATCTGTTTGGTTAGCTTAGATTTTGCCCCGCTAAACGTAGGCCATGTTTTCTGCGCTACGATGCAGGATCATGACCGCCGGAATGGATTTACGGGAGTTCTTTCATGGCTTCTTCTATGGCGGTCAGAAATTCCTGAGACTTTTTGTAGGATGGGGCGATTTGAAGCAAGGATTGCAGATGGTCCTGCGCTTTCAAAAAATAGCTCCGCGCCATTTTTATGTCCCCAAGATAATCTTTTTGGAAACCGCCCAGGAAATAATGAGAAACGGCAACATGTTTTTTAAACTCCACATTGTTTGGGAAAGTTTCGTTAAGTTCTTCCAGCAGGCGGGCGCCATCCAGATAAAGCTGGAGGGCCTGCTCAATATTGCCAAGTTCAGTATGCACCTGTGCGAGTTTTTCGTAAGTAACTGCCAGGCCGTGTTTGAACTCAACTTTATCCGGAAATGCTTCAAAGAGTTCTTTTTCCAGAAGGTTGAATTTTTCATAATACGCCAGAGATTGATTCAGATTACCCAGATCAAACTCGATATTTCCCAGGAACTGATAGGAGATAGCCAATTTGTTCCTAAATTCTAAACTATCGGGGTGGACCTCCATGAGTTCCTGTCAGTCCCTTTCCCACCTGATCCTTACTCCGGCATACAACTCCCTCCCGCGGGTGGGGCCCCACACGGAGGAGGTATCGAAATAGGGGCCAAAGGGGTCTTGCCAGGCGAGGATGGGCTGCAATTGACGGAAGTCGAAAATATTTTCGCAGCCGGCATATACCTCAAATTTACCGAAGTTAAAGGTGAATTGTGCATTGGCAACGGTGTAGGGCTTCGAAAAATCGGGGCGCCGGTAAGGGGCCGGGTTATTTTTGGTATCGGGCAAACGCTGCTGCCCATAGGTGTGAATATTCGCGTCGAGGTGAAATTTGCCGCTCAATGGCCGGAAGCTGACAGACGTCAGCACTTTATGCCGGGGGTTAAAAGGCAGCAGCAACCTGGTTTCGCCGTCCTCCCGATAAACGTCGAGGAAGCTATAGCCTGTTTTGACCTCCAGGCGCCCATACAACTCTACCTGAGCTTCTGCCTGAAAACCATTACTGATGCTGGTACCGGTGAAATTCTGGATAATGGCGAGGGTAGGGTCGGTATCGTAATCGGGGAAAATCTGGTTTTGAAAGCGGGTGCTGTAAAAATCTGCACTGAAATAGCCCGAAAGTTGCCGCTCGGCCGCACCGAACTTTTGTGTGAGGTTGATGCCCATATTCACGGCACTTTCGGGCCGGAGCGGCTCGGCAAACCGGATATCCCTGGAGCTTACCAGGAGACCGATGTTTTCGCTGAACAGGTTTACGGTTCGCCAGCCCGTACCGATGTTGGCACGCACGATGGTCTTGGGGGCAATATCGTATTTAATCAGGGTGCGGGGGGTGAGGCGAAAGCCCTCACCGGACAGATGATCGGCACGGAGCCCTGCGATCCAGGTGACTTTGCCGTTGAACAACCGCAAAGTATTCTCGGCAAAAAAACCCGGTATTTTTTCCTGGCGCAGATAGTTGCCCGCATAACTCCTTCCAATGGCCGGCCCGGTAAACGCAATATCTTCATCGAGCTGCAACCTGCGGAAGGAGGCCCCTGATTTCAGGTCGTGGGCGGCATAATTGAATTCGTATTGGATGTTGGCGTAAAAATTTGTTTGCCGCGCATCGTATTGCACCGTGCCAAAATAGGAGCGCTGCTCCTGGTGGAACGCCGAGGTGAAAAGGACAAAGTGATGCCGGTCATTGAGCCGATATCCGGTTTTTGTCCAGATCTCCGGTTGCTGCAGCGCTACGCTTTGGCCATAAGCCCTCGTACTTCCTTTATCCGTCATCGGATCGAAGGAGCGCTGGCCACCGATGCGCTGCTCGAGCAGGTAGCGTAGGCCGATGCGGCTATGCCAGCCCCATTCTTTTTCGTTCCCGTATTTCCATTTATTGGAGATTGCATAGCGCGTCAGCAGGGGCAGGTCCAGAAATGCATCTCCGTCCCGGTCGGTTTTGTTGGCGGGCTGTACGCTGTGTACTGCGGTGAGGTTGCTCCATTTGCCTTTTTTGAAGGCATAGTTTGCATTGAAGTGTTTTTCCGCAAAGCTGTTGATGTAGGCGTTGAGCAGCAGACGGTCGGTTTGGTCGGGTTCTTTTGTTTCGACATTGATTTGGCCGCTCAGGCTTTCAAACCCTTGTAACACACTGTTGGCGCCTTTTGCGACATAGATATTGTCCACCAGCGTCCCCGGTATGCTGCTGATGCCATAGGTATAGGATAAGCCTTGGATCATCGGCAGCCCATCAATCAGCACCTGATTATATACCCCCGACAAGCCTAAAATGCGCAATTCCCTCGAGTTGGTGATGACATTGGTCGTTTGGGGCTGCACGGTCGTCTGGGTTTCGAAGCAGCCGGCGAGGTCACAACAGGCGGCCTTGGTCAGTTCGGCCTGGGTGATCTGCTCGGTCTTTATGGCACGG
Organism: Saprospiraceae bacterium; assembly: GCA_049315745.1. Lineage (GTDB taxonomy): Bacteria > Bacteroidota > Bacteroidia > Chitinophagales > Saprospiraceae > JADJPL01. Next base: position 24,785 of record JBMOJO010000002.1, read on the forward strand.
AGATCCGAAAGGACCACGCCCTGACGCTTTCCCCTAACGACAACTTCCGCCAGGGCACCGATAGGTCTAAGGCGGAATGCTATGTCGCGGAAAAGGGTCACTTCGAGGGTATCCGGTGCGTAGCCGACATAGCGGGCGATGAGGTATTTGTTGTCGGCAACCGTGGGGGCGGGAATTTCGAATTCGCCCTGGTCGCCGGTGGCTACCCCCCTGTTTTCCCCCTGCCAATATACGGTTGCTCCTACCAGGGGCGCTGATTTTTCATCCAGCACTTTTCCGGTGACAACTTGCCCCGTCAGGGTCAGCGGGAGTACGAGCGCAAGGGCAGAAAGGTAATTTTTGATGCCGGGTAGTAGGTGCAACATGCGCTATTGCTTCACTTTATAAGGCCGGTCGTTTGGGTTTTGACATCCTGCGGTATTTTCGATTGCAGCATGGATGGCTTTTTCCGACGCCAGGGCCGGGTCATACCGGATTTCGAAGGTAGTCGTCGGGCCTTGTTTTCCTGGCTTGCAGGTGCTGACCCCTGTGACTTTCTCCACGTTTGCGGCGATAGATTTGAGGTCCATTCCACAGGTAACTCCCTTGACTTTGAGGGTCGTGGTGGCAAGATTTTGTGCGCCCTCGTCGTTATTTGCCGTCTGCGCAAAAGTGGAACATGGAGCCGCTACCCAGAAAAAAAGGGCCAGGATCGAAAATTTAAGGAAGGACATGGTCATTGCTTTTTGGTTTGGGCAAAGATAAGGAGTTTGGGGATATGCCGGTAAACCGGAATAGACTTGTTGCGATGCTTGGGCGATTATTTACAACTTGTTCCGGTTGATCATATCGAGCAGCTCGTCCCGGTAATTCTTGCCAATCGGCAGGTGCTTAGGCTGGTTTTTCTCCATGACTTCGATCATATTTCCAACGATTGCCTCGATTCTGTCAATATTGACGATATACGAGCGGTGGATGCGCTTAAACTTCGCCACGGGGAGCTTGTCCTCAAGGCTTTTCATGGTCTGGAGGGTAATCACGCGCTGGTTTTCGAGACGTATGATGACATAGTCCTTCAGGCCTTCGATATAGACGACTTCGTCAAAGTTCACTTTTACCAGCTTTTTATCTGCTTTGACGAAGATGAAGTTATCGGATTGATGTTCCTCCGGGCGTTCTTTTTGTTGCAGGTCAAGCTGCTCCTGGGCTTTATTGACCGCTTTCATAAATCGCTCCAGGGAAATCGGTTTCAGGAGATAGTCCAGCGCATTGAGTTCGAATCCCTCTACGGCATAATTGGAATATGCCGTGGTGAAGATGACGAGCGGAGGCCTGGCGAGGGTTTTGACAAAGTCAATACCCGTAAGCTGGGGCATCTGAATATCGAGGAACATCAGGTCCACATGTTCCCGCTTGAGGACTTCATTAGCTTCCAGTGCGTTGTTGCACTTTCGGACCAGGTGCAGCTCAGGGATTTTCTCGATGTAGGTTTCCAGCACATCCTGTGCCAGGGGCTCGTCGTCCACGATGATTACTTTTATCATAAATCGGATAATTTTAGGCCGTCAGTCTAATTCGAGATCAAGGAAGACGGCGTAGGTATTGGGTGTATCATTGATGCGCAGATCGTAGTGTTTGGGGTAGAGGAGGTTGAGCCTCCGGTGGATATTGCTGAGGCCAATACCGCCACTGGGCCGGTTGGGATCGCGGATAGGCCGCTGGCGAGGTTTGCTGTTTTCGATAAAAAAGTGCAAGGCCCGGCCATTGACGGCAATCCGGATATGGACGAAAGAATCTTTCTCCAGGTTGTTCATGATGCCGTGCTTAAAGCTATTTTCCATGAAAGGGATGAAGAGCAGCGGTGCGATCGTCTGCTCGCCGATATCGCCACTCGCCTCAAAGTCTATTTTGACCTGATTGCCCTGCCGCAGCCGCTCCAAGTCAATATAATTTTGCAGATAGCTAATCTCTTTGCTCAGCAAGACCCGTTTTTCGTTGCATTCATAAAGCATATAGCGCATCATTTCCGAGAGTTTCAGGACGATCTCGGGGGCCAGGTCGGATTTTTTAAGGGTCAGCGCATAAAGGCTGTTGAGGGTATTGAACAGGAAGTGGGGATTGATCTGCGAGCGCAGAAACCTAAGCTCGGACTGCATCGTCTGTCGCTCCAGGTCTTGTCGCTCCTTAAGCTGCTGTACCCAGTCGTTGCTGATTTTTACAACGGTACCGAGCGAGGCGGCTAAAAAAATAGTTAGGAAATACCCGAATTGATTTTCTAAAAGCCCTAATTGCAGTTCCGGCTTCCCGCTAAACTTCAGGTAAAATACCAGAATCTTGATCGGGGTAATGATGGCAGAAGCAAGGACCAGCAGGATGAGGTAGGTCAGAAATTGCTTTTTGTTGAGGTAATTGGGGATGAGATAGTACAGGTTGAAGTAGATGATCGTGACGTAAAAAAAGGTGTTGATAAATTCGTTGGTGAGGGCAAATAGTGCCCCGTAACGGGTGCCTTCCAGCAGGATGAGCAGGATGAATATCACCGCCCAAAAAGTAGCATGCCTGATCATCGGAGAGCTCAGAAGGCTATATGCCCGCGCCCATCTGCCAAAGCTGTTCGGTGAGGTGGAATCCATCTGTATTGATTTTTATACATAACACTTCTCGCGATGGCGGTGCCCAGGGTTAATGTTCAAAATATTTCTGCCGGGATAAAAATATTTCCTACAAATATATCGGAATCGTAGATAAAAGCCGCATTATCGCGGCGGACACAAAATTTTGTACCTTTGCCCCAATAAACGTTATCCAAATGAAAGCTTTTGTTTTTCCGGGCCAGGCCGCACAATTTGAAGGCATGGGGCTCGATATGTTTGAATCCTCGGCTTTTGCACGGGATTTATTTTTACAAGCGGATGAAATATTGGGCTTTTCGCTTACTGATGTGATGTTTAGGGGGAGCGCCGACGATTTAAAGCAGACGAAAGTAACCCAGCCGGCAGTTTTCGTACATTCTGTAGTCAAGGCGAAGCTGGCAGGGGAGGCATTTTGCCCGGATGCGGTAGCAGGGCATTCCCTGGGGGAATTCTCCGCCTTGGTAGCCGCCGGGGCGATGAGCTATGCGGATGGGCTTGCCCTGGTCGCAAAACGGGCTTTCGCTATGCAGGCCGCCTGTGAACAGACGCCGGGGACGATGGCGGCTGTTCTGGGCCTGGAAGACGAGGCCATCGAAGCGATTTGTGCAGGAATTGGTGCTGTCGTCGTACCCGCAAATTATAACTGTCCGGGTCAACTGGTCATCTCCGGCTCGGTAGAAGGGGTCGAAATTGCCGTTCGGGAGCTCGAAGCAGCCGGGGCAACCAAAGTCGTTCTCCTGCCGGTAGGCGGCGCTTTTCACTCCCCGCTGATGAAGCCGGCAGAAGAAGACCTGGCCTCGGCCATTGCAAATACAGAAATCGTGGCACCGGTATGCCCCATTTATCAGAACGTCAATGCCCTTCCGCAAACCGACCCGGCCGTGATCCGGGGGAATCTGATCCGCCAGCTCACCGCTCCGGTGCGCTGGACGCAAACGATGCGGAATATGTTGCAGGATGGCGTTCAGGAAATCATCGAAGTCGGGGGTACGGGAAAGGTACTCCAAGGTTTCTTCAAAAGAATTGACCGGAGGTTACCAACTTCGGCCCTTTGAATGGTTTTCAAAATGTGTATTGGCGCGATATGGAAGATAAGGTATTAGTGCAGGGTACGGTATTGCTCGCCGAACCGTTTATGATGGATCCCAATTTCAAGCGTACGGCGGTATTGCTGACGGAACATGGGCAGGGGGGCAGCGTGGGGTTTGTTATGAACCGGCCAATGGAGATGTCTATTGATGAGCTGCTGGAAGATTTTCCGAAATGCCCGTCGAGGGTCTTTTGGGGCGGCCCGGTACAAACCAACACCGTCCATTACGTCCACAACGTAGGCCCCCTCCTGGACGGCTGCGTCAAAGTTGCGGATGGGGTGTATTGGGGCGGAGATTATAAAAAACTCAAATTGCTGATCGCTTCCCGGCTGATCCTTCCTGAAAATATCCGTTTTTTCATCGGCTATTCCGGTTGGGGGGAAGGGCAGCTTGGGGAAGAAATCCGCGTAGGCTCCTGGATAGCTGCCGAAATGGACACCAACTATCTTTTCCGGTCTGCCCCCGAAGAACTATGGCAGCAGATTATGGGCAATAAAGGCGATAATTACGGAGTGCTTGCACAACTGCCTGAAAACCTGAGCTGGAACTAAGCCGTGTTTCAGGGCGAACCGGCCTTCACCTGCATCGAATTATTGAGCTTTGCGACGAGCGAATCCCGATAAGGGAAGAATTCGTCCAGGACAGCCTTGGGGAGTGGTTCGGGCGGAGGAAAATTTAGTTTCAGGTGGTTGACTTGTTTGCCGTTCATCCAGAAACGGAAGCATACGTGCGGCCCTGTCGCCAGGCCGGTAGCGCCAACATAACCGATCACCTGCCCCTGGCTGACCCTCGTGCCCCTGCGGATGCCTCTCGCAAAACCCCGCATGTGCAGGTATTGGGTCGTGATCTGCTTGTTGTGGCGGATTTTTACGTAATTGCCGTTGCCACGGCCATAAGATGCCTCAATGACCTCCCCGTTGCCAACCGCATAGATTTCTGTGCCATACGGAGCGGCGTAGTCTGTTCCGAGATGAGGGCGGACGTGCTTCAGGACAGGGTGAAAGCGGCGCAGGTTGTAATGAGACGATATCCTGGAAAACTTCACCGGTGCTTTCAGGAAGCCTTTGTTGACAGGCCGCCCCTCCAAGTCGTAGTATCCTTTCTCCCCATTATGCTCGTAGTAAATCGCATGGTAGGATTTTTCGCCGGTTTGGTAAAGCGCAGCATGCACCCTGCCTGGATCCACCGCCTGCCCTTCGACATACTGCTGGTCGTACAAGGCATGGAAATGGTCCCCTTCCTGAAGGTGGTGAAAGTCAATAGACCATTGTAGGGCATCCTCCATTTTCGCAATCAGGGCGGGGCTTGCGCCGCCGTCTTCAAGGGCCTGCCAAAGCGAGGAGGAAATAGTGCCTTCCACAAACTGCTGCCTGACCTCGACGGGGCGTACGACTTTCTCGATGCGCGGCTCCCCTTTAAAATGAAAGATAAAGTATTCGTAAACACTTGGTTCATAGATAAAGTAATCCAGCCCTGCTTCGGGCGAGCGGGCGAGCAGAAGATAAGGCTTGCCCGTTTTGAAGTCCTGTACCCGGAACGTACCGCGCGCTTCCTCCAACATCCGGGTGATTTGGTCGTGGCCGATACCATGGCGGGTGAGCATCTCGCCGAGGATTTGCCCCGGGGCGACCTCCCCCTCCTCCACGGAAAAGGTGTCTAAGGCAAAGCCAAACCTGACGGTGGGCACCACAATCGGGAAGGCCGACACGACCTGCCGGCTTCCGCGAAGATTGGCTTTGGCATTTTTTGAATTTTCCGGAAAAACGGCCATTGCAAGAAGGGCGAGCAGCGAGAAAGCAAGGATCCCGTAAATAAGTCCGCTGGAGGCCCCTTTAAACGGTGTAAATAGCGACGATGGATTTGACACTGCGATAAATTTGTTTGCGCTTCACCGGAAAACGACCGGCCCGCACAGTAGCAGGCGGCCCGACAGCTGGGGGGAACCCGGCAAAGCTAAAGTAAATCTGTTTTCTTCATAGTGTGCTCCATGGGACCTTTGAGCGGGGCCATGCGCAAATATAAAATTCCTGTTAAACCCTGCCTAATTAAAAATGTTAAATTCTTGGGAATTGATGCGATGGGTTGCGTGGGGCAAATGTCCTATTCCTCTTCCGCGCGAAGGCTTTCTGATGGCGCAAAGCATGCTCCACAACCGAAAAAACGCGTATTGTGGGCGAAAAAGGCCATTTTTACTTCGTGAGAATCCCATCACAATAAGTCTTATGGTTAGTTTTGCAGAAAAGAACGACATGTCCGAAATAGACCGTTATAGCCGCCGGGGGGTGTCGGCAGGTAAGGAGGAAGTACATTCGGCAATCCGCCATCTGGATAAAGGGCTTTACCCTAATGCTTTTTGTAAGGTCATCCCCGATGTGGCCGGGGGAGACCCCCTGTTTTGCAACCTCATGCACGCCGATACCGCAGGCTCAAAAACCAGCCTTGCCTATCTTTATTGGCGGGAAACGGGAGACCTGGAAGTGTGGAAGGGGATCGTTCAGGACGCGATCGTGATGAACCTCGACGATATGGCCTGTGTGGGTTGTACCGGCGGCCTCATCCTTTCTTCTACGATCGGAAGGAACAAAAATCTGGTACCCGGCGCTGTTGTCGCTGCACTGATCCAGGGCACTACTGCGTTCATCGAGGATATGCTGGACTGGGGGGTGGATATCACCCTCAGCGGAGGGGAAACGGCAGATGTCGGCGATATCGTCCGCACCCTCGATGTCGGCTTTACCGCATTTGCGCGGGTCCGCCGCGCAGATATCATCGAAAATCAAATCGAAAACGGCGACCTGATCGTGGGGCTGGCCTCCTTCGGCCAGGCGGTCTATGAAAAAGACTACAATAGCGGTATCGGCAGTAACGGACTGACCTCTGCAAGGCACGATGTTCTGGGGCAGGAATACGCAGCACGCTATCCGGAGACGTTCGACCCGCTTTCCCCCAAAGACCTGGTATATAGCGGCTCCAGAAAGCTCGGCGATTTACTCCAGACCCCGGGCGGCGATATCCCCATCGGCAAACTGCTTCTTTCGCCCACGCGTACTTACCTGCCTTTCCTGCGTGCGCTCCTCGCCGCCCACCGGCAACATATCCATGGGTTGATCCACTGTACCGGAGGGGCACAGACAAAGGTGCTCAAGTTCCTGAGGGGACAGACAGCGATAAAAGACAGCCTTTTTGACCTGCCCCCGGTTTTTCGGTTGATCCGGGAGGAGTCGGGCACTTCCTGGCGGGAAATGTACCAGGTCTTCAATATGGGGCATCGCCTGGAGGTCTATGTACGCCCTGAGCACGCAGATGAAGTGATTGACCTGGCGGAATCGTTGGGTATCGCGGCGAAAGTTGTTGGCAGGGTAGCAGATTCCGGGTCAAACCGGGTGATTTTGGACACACAACACGGTACGTTTGAATATGCCTAAACAGATCAGTGCTAAAAAGAAAGCTGCGGCGATCGCAGAAATCCTGGAAGCCCTCTTCCCGGAAACCCCTATCCCGCTCCGCCATGAAGACCCCTACACCTTGCTGGTCGCCGTGCTGCTCTCCGCGCAATGTACGGACGAGCGGGTCAACCAGGTAACGCCGCACTTGTTTGCGCGTGCTGCGAGCCCGGCGGCAATGGCGAAGCTCGAAGTCGCAGAAATCGAAAATATCGTTCGGCCCTGCGGACTGGCGCCTAAAAAGGCAAGAGCGATCCGAGACCTCTCCGCGATCCTGCTCGAAAAATATGATAGCCAGGTCCCCGCAGATTTCGGGGCATTGGAAGCACTGCCCGGGGTGGGGCATAAAACGGCCTCTGTGGTCATGAGCCAGGCCTATGGCGTACCGGCTTTTCCGGTGGATACCCACATCCACCGCCTTGCTTACCGCTGGGGCCTGAGCAGCGGAAAGAATGTCGTGCAGACCGAAAATGACCTGAAGCGCTTGTTTCCGGAAGCATCCTGGAATAAGCTGCATTTACAGATTATCTTTTTTGGGCGAAAATACTGTCCGGCGCGCGGTCACGATCCGAGGCAGTGTCCGATTTGCAGCAAATACGGGATAAAGGCGATCTTCGAAGGTTAGAAGGGCAGGCCAAGCCCCAGGTTGATATTGGGGTTTTTCAGCCAGTTGGCCGGTGGGTTCCAGAAATTGACGCCATCCCAGCGGTAGGGGTAGCGCAGCTTCAGGCCAAGGTCCACGCGAAAGATAAAATAGGTGAAATCGAGCCGTGCCCCAAACCCGGGGCTAAGCGCGATCTGGCGGTAGAAGGGATCATAAACCCCTTTTCCCGGGGGCAGGTCGGGATCGGTAAAGGTGTTGAAACGGAATTGTGAACCCGGTCGGGTGGGGTCCTGGCGCACCGTCCAGATATTGCCACCGTCCAGAAACCAGGCACCGTTGAGCCGCCAGAAAATATTAAAGCGGTACTCCAGGTTGAATTCGAACTTAATATCCCCGGCCTGATAAAAGAACAGGGGGTTCCGTCCGGTAATGGAAAGGGAATCTATATGCCCGCCGGGCCCCAGGGCACGCGCAGGCCAGCCGCGGATACTATTGGGCCCGCCGGCGAAAAACTGTTTGACATAGTGTACCTCCCGGCTGAAGCCAAACGGGCGCGCGATGCCTGCGTTGATGCGCAGGGCGAGGGACCGCTTCGAATCAATCTGGCGGTACACCCTGAAATCGGTGTCGAGCCGCACAAACTGCGACAGGGATACTCCCCTGATTTTCAAAGTATCCTGCTTGCCCCCGACGAGATTAAAGAGCGCATTGCCCGCCCAGGTCTCAAACCCTGCCGTCTCGAGGTTGAGGCCCAGATATTTCGAGATACCGAGGTTGTTGGGGCGTGTGGCCGATACAAAGTTCAGGTCTTTAAACAACAGACTGACAAAAAGCTGTCGGCTGAATGAATTTCGGAAAAACGCGTTTTGATTGATGATCGTATCCGAGGCCGGCTGAAATACCGGCCGCAGATAATCTATCCCGAGGTGGTTGATGCTGTAGCGCCGGCTTGAAGTGCGCGCATCGAAACCATATCCGGCGTTGAAGAGCGTGTAATTGTAAAAATTGAGCAGGGAAACATAATTGAGGCTGCCGGAAAGATGGGACGTGCCGGAGGATTCCAGAAAAGGGTAGAACCCCCCGCCCTGGCGCTTTTGTTCGCGGGTGGAAAATAAAGGGCCGAGTTTTTTCCAGATACCGAGGTAATCCCTGAATTTTGGCCAGTATAAATCGGATTGCAGCCTGAGGTCAACGGTATTCCAGAACTGGGTGCCATCGGGGCTGGGGTTTACCTCCACCCCTGCCGATAATTTGCTCAGCAGGGTTTCCGCGCCCTTGAACAAATTTCGGTGCCTGATCGAGGGGCTAAGGGATATTCCGATGAGATTGCCGATGCCGGCAGCGTTGCTTCGATTGGTGTAGTTGAGATCAAAATCCACCCCAGTCTCAAACTTCGGGGTAGGGGTGAGCTCTATCCGAAAATTTAGCTTATTGGGAAAAAGGCTGTCGGCCTCCTGCCGGATCCGCACAAACTGAAAAGCTTGTAAACTGCCCAGCTGTTTGTTGGTGCGGTCGTAAAGCTCGTCCCGGTACTGTAACCCTTTTTCCAGGTGGACGGCATCCTTGATGGTCGCAGGTTTTACGAAAAAGTTGAAGGCCGTATCCCGGTAAACAATCCCGTCAATGAGCGTATCGCGCAAGGGATAGTCGTTGATCCCCGGAAAATATGCCGGGTAAACGACAATATCCCCGACGAAAAAGGTACGGAAATTCGGATCGTTGGAAGGGGGTACAACGTTGAGAAAAATATCGGCATAATGGCTGTAACGGTTCGTATCCACTTCCATCTGCGAGATGTAGTTGGGGTAGAAAAATGCATAGCCTTGGTTGCGCAGTAGTTTCGAAATACGGTCTTTCTCGAGCTCGTAAACTTTACCATCAGGATTTTCGCCCCGCTTGAAAAAGGTCTCCTGCAGGTGGTCGTCCAGGATGCGTTGAATGGAAGGGTCGGGGGAACGCAGAAAGAGGCTGTCAACGGTGTAGCGCCGGCCGGTATCGGCAAAGTATTGTGCCGTGAGCTTTTTTTTCTTTTTTCCGGCAAGCTGCTCCTCAACGAATACCTTTGCATCATAATACCCCTTATATTGCAGAAAAGTCTCCATTCCAGCGGCAGCCTGCGTGGCGAGGTCATAGGAATAAATGGCAGGCGGCTCAGCAATGAAGCGGTTGATCCAGCGGTTAAAGCGGGAGGTATCCTGCTTGGCGGCTGTTTTGAAATAAAACCACTCCCTGGGAAAAAAGATAAAAAGGCTGCCGTTTGGCTTTTGCCGGTACAGGGTAGAGAGCTCGTAGCTCAAGGTGCGCTTATTCTCAATGGGGTAGTTGCTGCTGAGGTGTAAATCGTTTTTCTCCAGCAGGAACTGATCCGCAGTCAGGTATTTGGTCGGGCTGCACCCGGTCAACCCCAGGAGGATGGAGGCGGCAAACCAAAGAAGACACTGTTTTTGAGAACTTTTCATGCCGAATGCGCAAGTGGGAACAATGGGTCTTTCGAAAAACAAGGTTAAGTGGATTACTTCGCTGCAAATTAAGAAGTTCCGGCAAAACTACCACAAATTCCCGGTAGAAGGTGATAAGATCGTCCGGGAATTGTTGCTTGACGGGCGCTGGCACACAGACGAGCTCTATGGCTTGCCGGAATGGATAGACCAGCACACGGAGCTGATCCGCAAACACCGAATGGAGGTCGTGGAGGTGAGCGCCGGGGATCTGAGAAAGCTCTCTGCCATGCAGGCCCCACAACAGGTACTCGCCATCGTGGATATGCACGTGCTGCCGCGGCAGGACGACATTATACGCTCGGACTTGTCCCTCTACCTCGATGGTATCCAGGATCCCGGCAACCTGGGCGCGATTCTGCGCATCGCGGATTGGTTTGGCATACGCCACGTTTTTCTGTCGCCGGAATCCGTGGAGGTCTTTAATCCCAAAGTCATCCAGGCGTCCATGGGGGCATTTTTGCGCGTTTGTACGGAAGTTTGCGAGTTGGGCGAGATCAAAACCGCTTTCCCCGATCTTAAGGTCTGGGGGGCCGACCTGGAAGGGGAAAATGTATTTGCAGTAAAAGGGGCAGTCGCCGGAACCCTGGTCGTGGTCGGCAATGAAGGCGGGGGGATAACCCCCTCCTGCCAGGAATTGCTCGAAGGAAAGCTCACGGTCCCAAAGCAGGAGGGGGCAGGCACAGAGTCCCTGAATGCGGCAGTGGCTACGGGTATTATCGTGGCTGCCCTGCGCAATAAATCAGTTGTGTAAGGGCCTAAAGATGCTTGAGCAGCTCCTGTTCGATCATTGCCGCTCCACGTACCTCGGTAGCGACGATTTTTCCTTCCCGGTTGATCATGAAGGCGCGTGGGATACCTCGCACCCCGTACATGTCTGCCGCAGAAGAGTCCCAGCGCTTGAGGTCGCTTACGTGGTATTGCCAGCTCAGGTTATCGTCTTTGATAGCCTGTATCCATTGCTGCTTCGTGGCATTCAGTACATCCTGCAGTTCCTTCGGCGAGGCGAGGCGCTGGCGGTTGCCTTCATCTATACCGTCCAGGGAAACGCTGAATATGGTGAAACCTTTATCTTTATACTTGTTGTAAACGGAGACGACGTTCGGGTTTTCCCTGCGGCAGGGCCCGCACCAGCTTGCCCAGAAGTCCAGCAAAACTACTTTGCCTTTTAAATCAGAAAGCGCATATTTCCGTCCGTTTGGGCTGGGCAGGGAAATGTCCGGCGCATCGGCACCGATACGGACCAATTCCTGCGCCATCTGTGCCTGGTACTGTTGCTCGACCATCGCGAGGAACTCGGCATAGGCAGTCGTGAGCTCGAGGTTTGGGTAGCTGCCCTGCAAGCGTGCCTGGGCTTTTTTCTGTATCTCCAGGAATTCTCCCGCTGTGCCCATCGCCCGGAAGGCTACGAACGCCCCGGTAATCGGGTTGCTTACGGTGTCTATAAACTGACTGACGTCAGCGGCGGACATGCGCTGCTGGATGAGTGCGCGCATCGTAGCCGCAAAGGTCTCTGAATCAGGGGATCCCTGGATCTCCACTTCATAATTGGGCAGGGTATTTAAGTCCCCTTTGATCTTCACTTTTTTCTCCGCCCCGCTCAGGATGAGGTTGATGCGCATGGCGCCGATGCGCAGGTTATATACGCCGGGCTCCACGCCCTCGGGCACAGAGATGCGAAAGGACCCGTCGCCGGAGATATCTGCTTTCGCCAGGATGGTGGACGCCTTGCCGATAACGACTTCATCCAGAAAGGCCTGTAAGTTGCCTGCACCGGTGACCTGCCCGGTGACAACCGTACCTTTAGGCGCACAACTGCCCATCGCAAGGAGGATAGCCAGCGAGATAAGAATGCTTGGTATGCTTTTCATAAATGACGTATTTGAGTAATATTGGTGGAGGATATTGAATGACTGGTTGGTGAAATTGCCGGCAACTTATTCTGCAAAGGCCATTTTTTCCCCGAGGGTCTCCTCATGCACCGCCGCCCATTCGCCGATAGGGCCGAGGTCTTCTGCATCAATCCATATATTGGCCCCTTTTACCTCCCCGATTTTAGAGAAAGGAACATTATGGACATTCAGATAGTTGAGGAATTCATCTTCCCGCTGTGGCTTTAGGCTCACGATTACCCGACTTTGAGATTCGCCAAACCAGTAAGCATCCTTGCGGAAATTGAGATCGGTTTCTGCATCGAAGCCCTTTTGTCCATTGGTGGCACACTCCATCAATGCGGCAAAAAGCCCGCCATCGGAGATATCATGGGCAGACACCACCAGCTTTTTGGCGATGAGCTGCATTACCGCATGCTGGACCAGGAGCTCCTCCTCCATATCGAAAGCGGGTATAGGCGAGTGGGGGATTTTACAGACGTGGCGGAGATATTCCGAGCTGCCGAGGTCGTTGTGCGGGGTGCCGAGCATATAGATGAAATCCCCTTCGGATTTAAAATGCAGGGTCATGTGGTTGTCCAGGTCTTTGAGCAGGCCGACCATCCCGATTGTCGGTGTAGGGAAGACCGGCTCGGTGCGGTCCTTTAACACGCTTTGGTTGTAAAAGCTGACGTTGCCGCCCGTAACGGGAGTGTCCAGCTTCCGGCAGGCCTCGCCCATTCCGCGGATGGCATGTACGAATTGCCAATAGACTTCCGGGTTGTGCGGGTTGCCAAAATTCAGGCAGTTCGTGATGGCCAGCGGCAGCCCGCCCGAGCAAACGATATTCCTGGCGGCCTCTGCGACGGCAATCATGGCGCCGATATAAGGGTCGGCATACACGTACGCCGGGTTGCAATCGGTGGTCAGGGCCAGGGCACAGGAAGTGCCTTTTATGCGCACGACGGCAGCATCGGAGGGCATATTGGTAGTGACGGTATTCGTGCGTACCATGGAGTCGTACTGCTCATAGATCCAGCGCTTCGAGACGAGGTTGGGGGAGGCCCAGAGTTTTCGCGCCGATTCTATAAAATTGGCCGGTTTGGGCACGGAAGATAATTTGAAGCGCTGTATCTTTTCCAGGTATTTCGGTTTGACGTACTCCCGGACGTACACCGGGGCGCCGCCGCCGAGAACGAGCGATTCGGCCGGGATGCTCGCAACCAGTTCGCCATGGTGCAGAAATTCGAGCTGTCCGCCCTCGGTGACTTCCCCGATCTGCGCACAAGCGATATCCCATTTGTCAAAGACCTCCAGCAGCCCGGCCTCCTTTCCCTTGTGGCAAACGATGAGCATGCGCTCCTGGCTTTCCGAAAGCAGGATTTCCCAGGCTTTCATATTCGCCTGTCTCGTCGGCACTTTGTCCAGGTCAATGCGCATGCCGACTGCCCCGCGGGCGCTCATCTCGGAGGTAGAGCAGCAAATACCCGCTGCCCCCATATCCTGCATCCCGACGATGGCGCCGGTCTGGGCAGCTTCAAGCGTGGCCTCGAGCAGCAATTTTTCCTGAAACGGATCGCCAACTTGTACAGAGGGCAGGTCCTCCGCAGAATCTTCGGTAAGGTCCGCAGAGGCAAAGGTGGCGCCGTGGATGCCGTCCTTCCCCGTTGCCGAACCGACAATGAATACCGGGTTGCCGATGCCTTCGGCTTTCGCCGATATGGTCTGGCCCTTCTGGACGATGCCGACCGACATGGCGTTGACGAGAATATTCTGGTTGTAACAATCGTTGAAAAAAACTTCCCCGCCCACCGTGGGTACGCCGAAGCAGTTGCCATAATCCCCGATGCCGCGCACGACCCCACGTACCAGGTGCCGGGTATGCGGAAGGTCTATGTTGCCGAAGCGCAGGGAATTCAGGGCGGCAATTGGCCGTGCCCCCATCGTAAAAATATCGCGGTGGATGCCCCCGACCCCGGTGGCGGCGCCCTGGTACGGCTCTATGGCCGAGGGATGGTTGTGCGATTCAATTTTGAACGCACACGCCAGGCCGTTCCCAATATCCACCAGCCCTGCATTCTCTTCCCCCGCTCCAACGAGCAGGCGCTTTCCTTCCCGCGGAAGGGTTTTCAGCCAGTGGATCGAGTTTTTATACGAGCAGTGCTCCGACCACATCACGGAATACACACTTAACTCTGTGAAATTGGGCGTCCTGCCAAGGAATTTGACGATTTTCCTGAATTCATCTTCCGTCAACCCGAGCTGCGCTGCGGTCTGAACGCCTGTCTGAGGTGCTTTGCTTGCCTCCATGTATGAGCTTTTAAAATGTCTGTTCAGGTTTTCCTGCAAATAGCCGGCCTGAACAGGCTTATTGCGCCGGGCCAGCCCGACGGAAAATTTACCAGGGGCAGTGAGGGCCCCTCCGCACAACCCCGGAACGTTCGATGCCGTGGTAAGTCGGAAGGTGCCGTCAGGGCTCTAATTGTTGCAAAAAGACGACTTCCGCTAAGCCCTGGCTTTTTGCTGCGCAAATATAACACTTACCCGGGCAACTTTCTGAAACAGATTTATGCTTTTTAAAGCGACTTGCGCTACACCACGGGCCGCTTTTCGGCGCCTCGCGCCAAATACGTTTTTGATAGCGGCTCCCTCATAAGCAGGCCAGGGTGTGTAAAAAGTCTCTTGCCGCCTGCGGCGGCAGAATATACTCTTTTGAGGAGTTGTGTAAAAAGATTTTTCATGGCGCTTCGCGCCAAATAATATTTTGAGATACGCCTCATTTTCACGATTTCGCGAAGCGAAATCGTGAAAATGAGGCGTATCTCAGAAGAAAATTCTGCCGCCGCAGGCGGCGAAAACCTTTTTACACAACCCCTCAAAAAATATAATTTGGCGCGAAGCGCCATGAAAAGACGTTTTACACAAGCCCAGATTACAGGTACAAGCCTTATTTCAATAAGGCATTGATATAAAAAAACAACACGAGGTAAATCCAAAGGCCATCGAGAAAATGCCAGTAAATGGTGAGCAAACGGAGTTTGAGGCGCTTTTCGGGATCGGAAAAATAGACGAGCACACTCACCGGGTCAACCATTTTCTTGTAAGCTTTCCATAAAAATATGCCGAGGAAGGGCAACCCTGCGATCACATGGAGGAAATGAAGACCGGAAATTACGTACAGGTACCCTGCGGAATTATCGGTGTCAATGAACACATTTTGCTGGAAAAGGCTCTGCCAGGCAAAAACCTGGGCAAAGAGGAAGATCAGCGAGAGGGCAATCGTCGAGAGTAAGGCCTTTTGATAATTGGGGGTATGGTCTTCCAGATAGGATTTTTTCGCCCAGGCCATCGTCGCGCTGCTGCCGAGCAACACCAGGGTGTTCAACAAGAACAGCGGCGGGAGCCGCAGGGGCGGAAGCTGGCTTTGCACCCTGGTATAAACGAAGGCTGCGCTCATGCTCAGAAAAAGGGCGCTGATACCGAGCAGTAGCAGGAAGAGCAGCACATTGTGCGGGTGAAAGGCAAAGGAGTCGTACTCGCTGATGTGCTCGGTATCCGTTCTTGGCTTTTCCATGGCTGTTTATTTTTCTGCCCCTTCCTCTCCTGATGGCTTGTGGAGGCTTCTGCGGCAGCGTTCTGAACAATATTTTACTTCGTGCCAGTGCCGGGCCCATTTCTTTCTCCAGGAAAAGGGACGGTTACAAACCGCGCATATTTTTTGTGGCAGGTCGCTTTTTTTTCGTTGCTTTGTCATGTGTTCGGTTCGACGCCTTTTAAACGATACGGCGTGCCTTTTGTTTATCAAAGTTGTTAGACGGGGTTCCTGTGGAGTAAAATACCGCTTCTTCACCCACACTGCGCCTTTTTTCGGTCACGTAGCATGGCTATGCTTCCCCAAAAAGCTTTCGCGCGGATGAAAAACGGCGCATTTTCCCCCGCACAATAACCTGCTGCAACAAGTCTGCTAAACGGGTAGTTATACGAAATATGTGAAAAGCCGCTGAGATGAGGAGATGTTCCCGATGCAATACACCCTTGCCCTTAGAGGCCCGGTTTTGCTGGAATTGTGGCACAGAGCAGCCGCTCCTGGACCCACGCACCGGAGGGGCGCCTTTGCGGGTTGATTTGAGCGGAAACCTGGAGGCGCAGCTCAACGAGCAGTTCTTCTTTGCCCTCCGCGAACGAATGGAGCGCGAACACGACCGGGACTCGTTCCACGAATTTTCAGAACGGCTCTATATCTCCGGTTTCCGCGATACCGTCCTGCGCCGTATTGCCCAACTGTCCACCCTGCTGACAGAAATGCACGATGCGGACGAAGCATGGCCGCAGGAGGTCAATGCCCTGATCGAAGACTTGTTCGAAGACCTTCTGGATCAATTTATTATCCGCTTTGCTCAGGACCTTTGCGAAACATCCTACCCGGAGGCCATCCTGAAATATCAGTATGCCGAGGCCGGAAAGGTCGCCCTGACGCAAATGGTCCTCGATTTTCTCCAACTGGAAGCGGAGGACGAAGATTTTTATACCGATTTTCTGCGCATGCCGGTCGAAAAGCTGGCCCAGGCCGGCAAACGCTTCCTGTTTCCGGCCAAAGATGAAAAAATCCTGATGATCGTTGACCAAAGCGTGATGGGTACCTGCAAAGAAGGATATGCGCTTACCGACAGGGCCTTGTACTGGAAAGCGCCCCTCCAAAAACCACAGTACGCGGCCTATACCCAATTGCGGGATTTTCGCAAAGAACAAGGCTGGATAACGATCAATGGGCACTTTTTTAATGCAACGCCTGCGATCAACCACCGGCTGCTCCGGCTGCTCAGCCGCCTCCGCCGCTTGTTTAGCTGATGCAGAGGTCCCATTATTTTTTCAAAGGACCTGCACAGGCTAAACTGGAGGCTTTTACTCCCCCTGAACATCCCATCGCAACAATTTGCCTGTTAAATTTTTCGTATTGAAATCACAACCGCACATGCGCGTCCGCACAAACCACATAAAAAACTGGCCGCTTGTCGGGTGCGGGCCCCGAAAATGTGCCCTGCAGCGCCAGTCGTATTAAATTTTGGCATAATATTTGAAACAGGTTGAACAGATCGTCGCGGGCGGCCGGCGAAGCGGAAACCAGTGCTCATTTTTGACCCTCGCGGGCCCCCCCCGACAAGTTTGAAGCGATACTTTGATTACATTGTTCTCAAAAAAGCCAGAAAATGACCAGAATGCTTTCCCATGCACTGCTGATAATGCTGTTGGCCTCGGGCTGTCGGCAGGGACTCCTTGCCCAGGGATTCCAGCCTTTTTCGGCAGGGGCCACCGTACGGGGTGTCCCCCTCGCCAACCCTTGGGCCGGCGGCCTCAACGCGCCGCAACTTTCCACGGCTGATTTCAACCGCGACGGTATGGAGGACCTGTATATTTTTGACCGGGAAGGCAACGTCCACCTCGTTTTTATCGCAGGCAGGAAGGCGGGCAAAATCGTCTATACGTTCAACGCGGAATATGCCGCCGCAATGCCTGCCCTGGACAGCTGGGTCCTGCTGCGCGATTATAATGGCGATGGGGTGAAAGATATTTTTGCATATTCTGACCTGATCGGGGTGGATGGTTTATGTGTCTTTACCGGGTACTACCAGGGCGATACCCTTCGTTTCAAGCGCTTTGCACATCGCGGGCCGTTCAACCTGGCCTCCTTCCCCTTGCAGGGCAGCGTGCTTACCCCAATCTATATCACCCGGGTGGACTATCCGGCAGTAGATGACGTGGACTGCGACGGCGACCTGGATTTACTGACCTTCAACCTCACCGGGGGCTATTGCGAATGGTATAGAAACCAGTCTGTTGAACGGGGGTTCGGGCGCGACAGCCTCCAGTTTACCCTCGACGACAAATGCTGGGGGGGCTTCTATGAGAGCGGGCTAACGGAAAAAATAGACCTCTCCGCCGCACCCGGCACCTGCTACAGGCCGGCAGCGGCAGATCTTTCCCTGAATTACCGGCATGCCGGGTCCACGCTGCTCACCCTCGATATGGACGGCGACGGGGACCGGGAGTTACTGCTCGGGGATGTTTCTTTTGACAACATGACACTTTTGACAAATGGCGGAGATTGTAAGCAGGCATGGATGAATAAGCAGGAAAATTACTTCCCTGCCGCTGATGTGCCGGTGGGCCTCGCGATCTTCCCGGCAGCTTTTCACCTCGATATTGACCAGGATGGGAAAAAAGACCTTGCGGTTGCGCCAAGTGCGCGTTTTGCCGGCGAGAACCGCAACGTGCTCTGGTGGTACCAAAACCAGGGCAGTTCGGAGAAACCGCGCTTTACCCTGCAGCAGCGGGATTTCCTGGTAAACCAGATGATTGACTTCGGCACTGCTGCCAACCCCGCCTTTGCCGATGTCAACGGCGATGGCCTGCTGGATCTCGTCGTGGGCAACCAGTCCCTTTACCGCCCTGATAACGACAAGGATACCCGTCTGTTCCTGTTTTTGAACACGGGTACCCTCACCCGCCCGGATTTTACCCTTAGCGATGAGGACTGGCTCAATTTTTCAAGATTTGCCTCGACGGCGATGGGGTTTTCACCGACTTTTGGAGATCTCGACCAGGACGGCGACCTCGACCTGCTGCTGGGGGAAGAAGCCGGGAGGCTGTTTTTTCTTCAAAATCAGGGCGGTGCGGGCAAACCGATGTCCTTTGCCCCTCCGATATTCCCCTATCTGAATATTGATGTCGGCCTTGCCAGCATCCCGAATATTGCCGATGTGGATGGAGATGGCCTGCCGGATTTGCTCGTCGGGGAGCGCAGCGGCAATGTCAATTTTTTCAAAAATATCGGTACAAAGGGCGCCCCTGCCTATAACCCCAATCCCGCGCAATCTCCCAATCTCCAGTTTTTTGGCGGGATTGACACCCGCCAGACTGGATATGTATCGGGCATGAGCGCGCCTGCTTTCCTCCCTCAAGGCGATTCTCTGCTCATCGTTAGCGGTTCTGAAGATCTGGGCATTCAGTTGTTTAAAGCGGCAAAAGGAAATTTGACCGGTGAATTCGCAAAAATGAGCGCTACCGTCCCAGCCAAAATCCTGGGGGCCAATACGCGCCCCGCGCTCGCCGACCTCGATGCGGACGGCTTTATGGAACTGGCAGTGGGCAACAACAGGGGGGGGCTTCAATTGTTCAGAACGCCTTTCAAAGCGGTAGTTTCGACGAGTGCAAGCACCCTTGAAGCCCGGGTTTCGGAGATGCAGGTGTACCCCAACCCCAGCGCCGGTACCTTTTACCTGAGCCTTCCCCCTGAAATCCAGTCAGGCGATTTACAACTTTTTGACTTGCAGGGCCGCCTTTTGCATCATTGGCGGGATGTACCCTCCGGCGAGGGCTACGACACCGGCCTGTTGCCCGCGGGATGGTACGCCCTGCGCTATGTGTCCGGCAGAAAGGTGTATGCTGCCCGCCTGTTGGTAGAGTAGGGAAAGGTGCCTATTTCATCAGCGCCTGATACACCAGGTTCCTGAATTTTTGCAGGAATTCCCCGTAATAGACATACGGATGAATATTGGTAAATACCAGTGCGATGAGATTTTCCTCGGGGTCTATGGTAAATTCACTGCAGTACATCCCGCCCCACATCGCCGCACCGGGCGAAGCCAGGCCGCCGTAGTGACTTTGGTCAGAAAAAATTTCCAGGCCAAAACTGAAAGGGTCGTTCCTGCCCATGATTTTGAGATTGCCGGTTTGGTTGCGGAACATGAGCTCTACCGATGCCGGGCTCAGGATTTGTTTGCCGTTGAATTCCCCTTTGTTGAGCAGCATCTGGCAGAACTTGGCATAGTTTTCGATTGTGGACACCAGCCCGGCGCCCCCGGAATAATATCTTCTGGCGCCCTGAATCGGGAAATAGCGGTTGTTGAAATGATTTGACACCTGCAAGGTGCTGTCCTCGGAGGGTAGGCTGTACAGCTCCACGAGGCGGATTGCTTTTTCCCGGGAAAGGTAAAAATGGGTGTCGTCCATGCCGAGGGGTTCGAAAATCCTTTGTTTAAAGAAGGAGGCCAGGCTTTGGCCGGCGGCGATCTCGACGACGTAGCCAAGGATATCGGTGGCCAGGCCATAGGTGAATTGCTCTCCGGGGTCGTGGAGCAGCGGGCGTGAGGCAATTTTGGGGATAATCATAGACAGGGTCACGCTGTCGAGGGAGTTGAAATAAGGTACCTGGTATTCCGGAAGGTGCTCAAGGGGGTGTTCGTAGGGAATACCTGCAGTATGGGTAAGGAGGTGGCGCAAAGTGATTTGTTGGGCGGCAGGGCGTGTTTCCAGGGTGTTGGAGGTGGAATCATAGCTTACCAGCACACTGGGATTGGCGAAATGCGGGATGTACTTGGACAGCGGGTCGTCCAGCAGGAGTTTACCCTCTTCGTTGAGCATCAGGATGGCCACCGTCGTGATTGCTTTAGTTTGGCTCGCAATCCGGAAAATATCATCCCGCTTCAGGAGCATTTTTGTTTGCATATCCCTGAAACCAAATGCTTTGTAATGGATAATCCTGCCCCTTTTGGCAATGAAGGTTGCAGCGTTGGGGATTTTCCCTTCGCTCACCCATCTTGCCAGGAAATCGTCCAGCAAGGCGAGGCGGGCGGGGGAGACCCCGTAATCCGCCGGACGGTCGGTGAAAATAAATTGCTGCTGCTGGCCGCTAAGCCTGAATGTGCTGAGCAGTAGCGCCAGCATCGGTAACCAAGTTGATCTGTTCATATATGTATCGTGTTTTTGGAGATTTGAGGTCTCTATATCCAGCGCTTTGCGGCACCGGTGATTTTGGCGGCCTTCACCTTATACCCTGCGCTGTTTCAGCACTGGGATCATCTCCCCGCTGAGGCCCTGGAGCTCTATTGCGCTGCGTGCGTACCGGTAAGCAAAAGGGTAGTCTTTCCCGGAAGCGAGGGCATCGTAAAAAGCAACCGCAAACTCGATGGCCGTAGCATCGGGCACCGCCCGGTTCATGCCGATCACAAAAGGGATATACTTTACGATTTCTTTCGCCTGGGTTTCTGAATAGCAGGCGTTGAGCAAGACGCATTCGATATGCTCGGCAAAAAGGCCGAAAAGGTTGCCTAGGGCAATAGAACTGACCAGTTTGGGCTGACCCTGCTCATCTTCGAGGATGATACCTGCCTCCCCGGCCCCATGCCCGGAAAAGTGCACGATTTGGGGCGACTCGTCCAGAAGGGCCCGTCGAAGGTCTGAAGGCCGGACAGCCCACTTGGCTTTCAACTCGAAGCGGTCGCGGTGCGTTGCGCGCTCCAGACCGTTTTCGATATCCCGCAACTCCTGGTTGATGCGCAGTTGTGTGGTTTGATCGGGGTTGGCGCCGAGGAAAAGAATTTTTTTCAATCCGCTACTCCCCTTTGGCAAAGTCGGATTTACCGGGGGGGCATCAACAATCGGTTCGGGCCCGCGGCCTGGGATGAAGATCCCCCTGAAGTTTCCCTCCAGGCCCTCGGGAAGCTGCTGTGCATAAGCCGTGAGCGCGCTCATGATCCGCGACTCTTCAATTCTGCTGTCTTCTCTCGTCAGGACGCCCCCCTGGGTATCTCGCTGAAGGCGGGCATATCGCCCCGAGAGCATCGTTGCGTCATTTTGAAGACTGTTAATTTTACTGGCTTCTGCCAAACACAGAAACAGCTCGACCGCCTGGTTCAGATTTCCCGAAGCGATCGCCTGCAAAATATGTTGCCTGCCTACTTTTTGATCCATAAAGGGATACAGGTTTACCAAACTTGTTCAACGGACCGGTACAGCGCAAAAATAACACCTTACGCTCAACGCATTGATCCCGCAGCAACAATGCTTATCATACTGCTAAGGTAATTGCATTACAGGAAATTTTCTTCCCCAAAGTAAAAAGTTTTTGGAATACCCCTCCCGCAACTGGTGGACGGGTGGAAAAAATCGCGAAGGGGCAGGTGCATACGCCTGATTTTACAGGGTTCTTTCACGAAAAACAGACTCTTTTGCGAGGGAACACGCATAGGTTAAAATTGGCTGTCCCTCCCGCTGAGCATTCCGTCGCAAAAGAGTCAAATACAATTCGAAAGAGAAAACGGTATTTTTTTTTGAAAAATGTTGCAGTTTTGGAAAGAAGCGGTTATATTTGTAAAAAATTAATAAGAAAAATCGGGCTTGCTCCCGAAGCGTCAGGCGTCAATTATGCGAGTCGTTTCCTGAACGCAGTGGTTTAAACAAGCTTGCGAGGCTTACTTTGAGAGGACAAGTACTTTGAGAGCGCTAATGCTATGAGAAAGCTTTTTCATGAGGCGCTTCACGAGGGTCGGGCCATGAGGTGCGACCCAGGACAGCGAGCGTACATCTGCCCCTTCATTGCTATCGAGGTGATGAGGGGGCACTTTTTTTACCCTTCCACCCTTCGCATCAGCCCTTCCTGCACCACCGAAGCGACGAGCTTGCCATCGGCGCTGAAGATACTTCCCCTGGTAAAGCCCCGCGCATTGGATGCGCTCGGGCTTTCGATCGCGTAGAGGAGCCATTCGTCCATGCGGAAATCGCGGTGAAACCACATGGCGTGGTCCAGGCTGGCCATTTTAAGCCGGGTGAAGTTGGTGACATCGGCGTGCGGCTGTATTGCGGTCGTCAGCAGGTTGTAATCCGAAGTGTAGGCGAGTACGGCCTGGTGCTGCCGAAAATCGTCGGGCATCGCGCCTTTTCCGCGCATCCAGATGTGCCGGAAAGGCTCCTGTTTTACCGGGATAGCCGGGTTGATCATTTCCACCGGCTTGAATTCTATGGGTCGGTCGAGGTTCAGATAACGCCTGAGGTTTTCGGGGAGCTGATCTTTGAACTGGACAGCGAGCTCCTCCAGGCTTGCCAGTTGGTCGGGCAGGGGTACTCCGGGCATGGGGATCTGGTGTTCCAGCCCATGCTCCCGGATTTGGAAGGAGGCTGACATCAGAAAAATCACTTCCCCTTTCTGTATGGCTTTTACCCTGCGGGTGGTAAAACTCCCGCCGTCCCGTATCGTTTCCACCTGAAAAACAATGGGGCGCTCCAGATCGCCGGGGAGGACGAAGTAGGCATGCAGCGAGTGCAGTACCCGCTCCCCGGGCACAGTACGCATGGCCGCAATCAGGGACTGGGCGAGCACCTGCCCGCCAAAGACGGTTTTGCTGCCTACCGTCTTGCTTTCGCCGCGGAACAAATTTTCCTCCAATACTTCCAGATCGAGCAATGCAAGCAGTTCTTCTACGCTTTTCATATTTGCGGATTTGTTTCGCCCAAAGGTACGCTTTTCCCCTTTCGCGAAAATTGTTACTTTCGCTGGCATGGAAACTTACCACATTCACATCCGGGGTCAGGTACAGGGGGTAGGCTTCCGGCCTTATGTCATGAGGCTGGCACAACGGATGGACCTTCAGGGTTGGGTAAGTAATACTGCTGATGGGGTACATATCGAGGTTAACGGCAGTGCGGGCCGACTTGCCCGGTTCCTGGATGCGATCAACGCGGGTGGTCCGGAGCTGGCCCGCATAACTTCGATAGACGTATCCAGGGTGCCTTTCAGGAATTTCCATACTTTCAAAATCGTTCAGGACGATATGCAGGCACCGGCAGCGCTGTTGCTTAGCCCGGATTTTGCCCTTTGCGGGAGCTGTAGGGGGGAGATGAAAGACCCCGGCAACCGGCGTTTTGGTTATCCTTTTATTACCTGCACCTTATGCGGGCCGCGCTATTCGATATCGCATGCCCTGCCTTACGACCGGGAACGCACGGCAATGGGGGGTTTCTACCAATGTTCGGAATGCCTGCGGGAGTTCTACGCCCCTTCCGATAGACGTTTTTTTTCACAGACGAATTCCTGCCCGGTCTGTGGGGTGCACTTGCAGTTGCGATCGCCTTCCGGGGCTATATTGCCGGAACGGGAGGACGATATTCTTCCGTTGGCCGCAGCTGCGCTCGCGAGGGGCGAAATTGTGGCCGTGAAAGGGACAGGCGGCTATCTGCTGATGGTGGATGCGGCTTCGGCAGCAGCCGTTGGCCGCCTCCGTGCGCGCAAACACCGGCCTTCCCAACCTTTTGCCGTCCTATACCCCGGTATTGAAATGCTCGAAATGGATACGGTGCCCGGCGAGGCAGAAAAAAATATGCTCCTCGGGCACATTTCCCCGATCGTGCTGCTCCCGCTCAGGGATAACCCCGGATCCGGCCTCGCCGCCGCAGCCATTGCCCCCGGCCTGGGCCATATTGGCGCTATGCTCCCCCATGCCCCTTTACTCGAGGCTTTGATGCGGTATTTTCCCCGGCCGGTAGTGGCGACGAGCGGCAACGTCAGCAGTGTGCCAATCGTTTATGCCGACGACCGGCTTGCTGAAGGTCTGGGGTCGGTGGCCGACCTGGTGGTATCGCACGACCGGGATATCGTTGTGCCGCTCGATGATTCCGTAATGCGCTACAGCGCGGTGGCGAAGCGGCCGATTTGGCTGCGGCGTTCGCGGGGGCTTGCCCCGACAATCATCCTTCCTGCTGCCAGATCATGGCAGGGCAACCAGCTTGCAGTGGGCGCCGACCTGAAAAGTGCGTTTGCCATATTACATTCCGGAAACATACACGTGAGCCAATACCTGGGCGACCTGGAACACTGGCAGGCGCAGGTGCATTTCAGGAAAGTCCTTGAGCACTTCCGCAGGCTGTTCGGGGCCCGTCCGGAGAAAATACTGGCAGATGCCCATCCCGGATATTTTTCCCGTGCCCTGGCGTTGGAAATCAGTCTGGCGGAGGGGGTGCCGCTTGCATCCTATCAACACCATGAGGCCCATTTTGCGGCAATACTCGCCGAACACGCGCGTATTGCCGATCCTGCGCCGGTACTGGGCGTAATCTTTGATGGTACCGGCTGGGGAAGGGACGGCAGGCTTTGGGGCGGGGAATTTTTTACATGGGCAGATTGTCAAATACGGCGTATTGCGCATGTAGGGTATTTTCCCCATCTTGCAGGAGATAAAATGTCCAAGGCACCGCGCCTGTCGGCGCTGGCAATCGCCAATGGACTGGACGGGGCTGCAGATCTGCTCTCGCCGTGGTTTTCGGCAACGGAATGGCAGGTCTATACGCGCTTGCTTGAAAATGGGGCGCCAATGGAAAGCTCGGGCATGGGCAGGGTTTTCGATGCCGTCGCCGCTTTCTGTGGGTTTGGCGCCGGCAATAGCTACGAAGGCGAATCCGCGATGCGCATGGAAGCGGCCGCAGGGCGATGGCTAAAAAATAATAGCTGGAAAAATGTAAAGGGTTACATTTGTCATTGGCAGGGCACAAAATTAATGCTATCCTCGCTGATGGAACAGGTCATCGCCGATATGCTGGCAAAAACCGAACCAGAGGCCATCGCCGTAAAGTTTCATTGCTGGGTAGTGAACGCCATTGAGTATATGGCCGGGGAGGTCCGACCTTCCGGTATCGCTTTCAGCGGTGGAGTGTTCCAAAACGCCGTATTGGCAGATTTACTGGAATTGCGCCTCGGTAACAGGTTTAATCTGATGTTCCATCAACAGCTAAGCCCCAACGATGAAAATATCGCCCTGGGACAACTGGTGCTTGCACAAATTGGCGGGCACGAGCTTTGACTAACGGGTCTTGCCCGAGGCCGTATGATATATTACCGCTGCATAGGCTGTCTCGCTTTACTTTTTTCAGCACTTTGCACCGAATGACGTGCCGCTCAGAACAGTATGAGGTTGTGTAAAAAGTCTTTTGCCGCCTGCGGCGGCAGAATTTTATATTGAAAACACGCTTGGTTCATTGATTTTGCGAAGCAAAATCAATGAACCAAGCGTGTTTTCAAATTATTATTTGGCGCGAAGCGCCGTAAAAAGCCTTTTTACACGACCCCGGTTTCAAAAGAATATTCTGCCGCAGAAAGCGGTGTTTTACTTCGAAAACAACTTATCTGTTCGGAAAGCAGGCGATTTGCCACCGGCGAGAAATTTTATTTCTTGAGCGCGATTAACACATACCTGGTGCATGAAATACTTAAGTGAATACAGAGACCCCGGGTTGGTTGGGCGTTACCTGGACGAAATCCATGCCATCATAACCCGCCCCTGGAATATTATGGAAGTGTGCGGTGGCCAGACGCATGGATTGGTAAAAAATGGGATCCTGGACCTGCTTCCTTCCAGGATCAGCATGATACATGGACCGGGCTGCCCGGTATGTGTTACCCCGCTGCACCTGATTGACAAAGCGGTTTACCTTGCCCTGGAGAAAGGGGTCATTTTATGTTCCTACGGGGATATGGTCCGCGTGCCGGGGTCGAGGATGAGCCTGCTCGAAGCAAAGGCCAATGGCGGGGATATCCGGATCATGTACTCCCCACTGGAATCCCTAAAAGTGGCACAGGAGAACCCCGGCAGGGAAGTCGTTTTCTTTGCGGTGGGCTTTGAAACGACCGCCCCCGCAAATGCACTGGCGGTAGTACAAGCCGGCCTGCTCGGTTTGAAAAACTTTTCTATCCTCACCTCGCATGTGCTGGTGCCGCCGGCAATGGAAGCGGTGTTGAACGATGCGTCCGCACACATAGACGGGTTTCTGGCGGCGGGGCATGTTTGCGCCATTATGGGTACCTCGGCGTATGGCCCGCTCGTAGAAAAGTACCAGGTTCCGATCGTGATAACGGGGTTTGAGCCCGTGGACCTGCTGCAGGGCATCCTGATGACGGTTCGGCAACTCGAGCGCGGGATGGCAGCACTCGAAAACCAGTACAGCAGGGTAGTAAAAGCGGAGGGTAATCCGCAGGCCATAGCGGTCATCGGTCAAGTCTTTGAGATCTCTGACAGGGAATGGCGCGGGATCGGGAATATCCCGGAGAGCGGTTATGCGCTCAGACCTAAGTACCGGGGCTATGACGCCATCTTCAAATTCGAAGTGGATATCCCGAAAGCGCCGGAGCACCCCGACTGCATCGCAGGGCTTGTGCTGAAAGGGATTAAAAAACCACGGGAGTGCCCGCAGTTTGGCAAAGGTTGTACGCCTTCGTCGCCCTTTGGTGCGCCGATGGTATCCTCTGAAGGGGCTTGCGCGGCATATTACCATTTTCAGGCCGGATCAATTGACCTCGATAACGAGCGAAAATAGTCTGTTGAACGTATAAACAAAGCAGGTGACTACTGAAGAAAGACAATCAATCTTAAACTGGCATTGCCCCTTGCCCAAACTGGATTTTGACCGTATTCTGCTGGGGCACGGCAGCGGGGGGCTGCTCACGAATAAATTGCTCGAGGCAGGCGTTTTCGAACTGTTCGACAACGACTGGCTGGTGCAAAAACACGATGGGGCAATCCTCGACCTTGAGGGACGGATGGCATTCAGCACCGACAGTTTTGTAATTTCCCCGTTATTTTTTCCAGGGGGCAACATCGGCGAGCTTGCGGTTAACGGGACGGTCAATGACCTGGCGATGTGTGGTGCCCTGCCGCGCTATCTTTCCCTCGGCTTTATTCTGGAAGAAGGATTTCCGATAAAGGATTTCTGGGCAATCCTTTGTTCAATCCGAAAATCCTGTATGCTTGCAGGGGTAAATGTCGTCACGGGCGACACCAAGGTGGTAGAACGCGGGAAAGGCGACGGGATATATATCAACACGACCGGTATTGGGCCGGTGCACCCCCAGGCCGCTATTCGATGTGGCCGGGTAGCCCCCGGCGACAAGGTACTCCTCAGTGGGCCGGTCGCGGCACATGGCATGGCAATCCTTTCGGTGCGCGAGGGCCTGCAATTTGAGGGTGCGATTCAGAGCGATACCCGGGCGCTTCATCTTCCGGTACGGGCACTGCTCGACGCGCTGGGGGAGGAGGTACACCTCTTGCGCGACCCCACCCGCGGCGGGGTCGCCACGGCCCTTAATGAAATTGCCCGCGACCGGCAGCTTGGGGTTGTGCTCCGTCAGGCTGACCTGCCGATTGCCGAAAGCGTTGAATCTGCCTGCGAAATCCTCGGCCTTGATCCGCTCTATGTAGCGAATGAAGGGATCTTTATTGCTATTGTGTCAGCAGGCGCGGCCGCAGCGGCCCTCGAAATCCTGCAGCGGTTGCCGGAGACGACCGCTGCGGCAATCGTCGGGGAAATCGTCGCCGAACATCCTGGCCAGGTTTTGTTGAAAAGCCGGATCGGGGGCAGAAGGGTGGTCGGTATGCTGCCCGGGGAACAATTGCCCAGAATTTGCTGAAAGCGCAACAGGCCTGTTTTAGGTGTCTGTTTACCGGTAGTGTCCGCGGCTTCGCCGCGAAGGATTTTATTTGGTGGGGTTGTGTAAAAAGGTTTTTGCCGCCTATGGCGGCAGAATATTCTTTTTAAACCGACGTGTTTTTCATGATTTTGCGAAGCAAAATCATGAAAAACACGTCGGTTTTTAACTTAGTTTGGCGTGAAGCGCCATGAAAAGACTTTTCACATAACCCCTCTCGAAATATAATTTGGCGCGAAGCGCCGTAAAAAATCTTTTTACACAACACCAATAGATTATTTCTCAGGACAGCTACCTGCTAAAT
This sequence comes from Saprospiraceae bacterium, assembly GCA_049315745.1. GTDB lineage: Bacteria > Bacteroidota > Bacteroidia > Chitinophagales > Saprospiraceae > JADJPL01. The sequence continues at coordinate 53,454 of JBMOJO010000002.1, forward strand.
AGATACTGTTTTAGAAGCAAAGCACTGCCTCCTTTGTTCTGCCGGGCGGAGGGGGGTGGGATAATATGGGGAAGTTAAGGGATTTTTTTGCGGGATTGTGGGAATAACCAGAAACCTGCCGTATGTTAGAGAAATAAATCAACCATTCGGCCATTCGCGAGGGACGGTTGCGGGGGAAAATCGGCATTTTCGCCCTGCGTTGGCCCTGCGTCGCCGTAAACCGTAATTTGTTGAGGGAAAGCCGCTGAAAAAGTTTTTATATACCCATGCAAAAATTACTGCTGCATATCGTCGCTTTAGTGCATAACGAAGCCCAACCTTCCAGCTATATCGTCCTGTTGAAAGAGGAAGGCGGAGAACGTCGCCTGCCCGTGGTCATCGGCGCTTTTGAGGCGCAGGCCATAGCAACGGTAGCCGAAGGGGTCAAGCCCAACCGTCCGTTTACGCACGATTTACTGGCCAATACCCTGCGGAGCTTCTCGATCCGGTTGGAAGAAGTCCTGATTTCCGAATTGAAGGACAATGTCTTTTTTGCCACACTGGTCTGTTCATTGCCAGACGGACAAATTCATGAAATTGATTCCCGCACTTCGGATGCCCTTGCCCTTGCCATGCGTTTTGGCTGCCCGATTTATACTTACCGGCCGATTATAGACCAGGCAGGGATAATCTGGGAGAACGCACAGGAGAAGGCCCTGCCGGCTGCCAAGCGCGGGCTTGGGGCATATTCTGAGGACGAGCTGCTCGATGTGCTGAGGGAAGCGCTCGAGCAGGAGCGCTATGAGCGTGCTGCCGAGATTCGGGACGAAATCGAGCGGCGCAAGAGTAATTGATCCTTCCGGATTATTGAAACCAACAACCATAGCAGATGCATACACCTGAAATGTTCCGGGCACGCCGGTCGGCGCTCCTTCGGGAGGTCGGAAGCGGGCTTGTCCTCCTCCCGGGAAATGAGGAGGCCCCCATGAATTATGCGGATAATGTCTATCATTTCCGGCAGGACAGTTCTTTCCTCTACTTTACGGGTATCCGGCTTCCGCATTTTGCGCTGCTTATGGATGCCTCGACCGGCGGCTCCATTCTCTTTGGCCAGGAACCCACCATTGACGATATCGTTTGGATGGGCCCACAACCTTTGCCCGACCAACTGGCGGAGGGGGCGGGAATCGAAAAGGCCTTGCCGTATGAGGCCCTCGGCGCACATATTGCCTCGGCCCTTGCCTCGGGAAGGGCCGTTCATTACCTGCCAGCGTATCGGGGGGAACAGGTGATGCGGCTTTCCGGATGGCTGGGAAAGCCTGTTGACGAAATATCCGCAGGGGCTTCCGCCAGCCTTATCCAGGCAGTGGTGCGCCAGCGTATCGTCAAGAGTGACGCAGAGATCGAAGAAATCGGACGTGCTGTAGATATCACCGGGCGGATGCACATTGCCGCAATGCGCCAGGCGCGTGAGGGCATGACTGAGGCCGAACTGGCAGGGCTGGTGGAGGGGATTGCCGTCGCAGGGGGCGGAAACCTCTCCTATCCGGTAATCCTGACAGTCAACGGCCATGTGCTGCACAACCATCAGCA
>JBMOJO010000329.1:0-3748 GCA_049315745.1 Saprospiraceae bacterium
ACGACCTTCGGGTTATGAGCCCGACGAGCTACCAACTGCTCCACGCCGCGATTTTAGTGGTGCAAATATACATCTATTCGAAGTGCTTGTCAAGTCTTTTTTTTTAAAAATCAAAAATATTGCGCGGAGCCGGAAATTAATGCGTGCTTTACTTTAATTTGGCCGGAAAACCACGACCATGGATATGATCCATATCACTGTGTTCGACCGCGCAGGCAAAGAACATCTGATCGAGGCCCCTACCGATATGAACATGAACCTCATGGAAGCCTGTAAATCAAATGACCTGCCCGTCAAAGGCACCTGTGGGGGCATGGCTTTGTGCTCAACCTGCCATATCTATGTTCTCAGCGGGCACGAGTTGCCCGAGATGGGGGAAGATGAAGAAAACATGCTCGACCAGGCATTTTTTGTAACTGCACAGTCGCGCCTGGGATGCCAAATCCCAGTACGCAAGAGCCTGGACGGGCTTTGCATAAAGCTTGCCCCGGAGGAAGAAGCAGCATGACCCCACTGCAGAAGGCTAATGGGGCTGGATGATAATTTTGCGTGCCGATTGAAATGTACTACCGGCAATCATCAAAAAATATGCACCCGCAGGCCTGCCCGAAAGGTCGAGCTCGCGGTCAAAATCACTGCCCTTGCCCAAGTCCCAGAACATTAGGCGGCGCCCCAGAAGGTCAACGAGGTGAACCTCCACCACTTCGGGGCGTTCCAGGTTGAGTTGAATAAAGACCTTCTCCTGCAAAGGGTTGGGAAAAATACGCAACCGCTGTTCTTCCAGGCCGGGGGCCTTCAAAGAAGTTATGGGAGTGATCTCTACCTGCCCGATAGCTACATCGCTGCAACCGCTGCCTGCGCTTGCAGAAAGGCTCACCACATATTTCCCTGCTTTGGTATATTGATGGGCGGGACTTGCCGCACTGCTGGCATTGCCGTCCCCAAAATTCCATAAATACTGCGTAGCGGCAGTAGAAGTATTCTGAAAAGCTACCTGGGCAACGCCACCGGTATTCAGCGGGACAGCCATCGCGGGCCCTGTAAATGCAGCCTTCGGGGCATTCGCGGTGGCTGCGGTGGCGATACGGACAGGAAGACGGCCACATGGATAGTTGTATTCGATCTCCCAGTCGTAGAAAAAGCTATACACCTGGGGGTTGGGGTTCTCCGAGCGGTCAATACGCAGTACCCCGGGGATCAGGTAGGGGAAACTGCTGCCTGAGGTATTGATGTACAGCTCCCTGCCAACGGAGATATCCAGTACATAGTTTTCACCTGGTTCAATCGTAAAGCCCAGGTTCAGGCGGTTGGCCCCGATTTTGGGGACGTTGATCAACCGCTGCTGTATGGAACCGTCCGGGCGCTTCAAACGGATATTCCGTGGCCCGGTTACCTCGGCAAATACCAGGACGCTTTTGAGGGTAAAACTCGCTAGAGCGGAAAAAACAAGCCCGCCGGTAGAGCTGGTAGAAAGCTCGCTGCCCCCCCCGCTATTGTCCGCTTTCCCCGTTTTTTGGTTGAAACGAAGTTCTGCATAAAATATCGTATCGCGCCCGAGCGGGCCGGTATGGAGTTGTGCCCCTTCGGCAATGGCCGTTCCGCCGTCCGGCTGGCCGTACCAACGCAACGTGCCATCGCCTTCATACTTGGCGGTGATCAACGCACGGCTGCCGGAGCAGGTAGGCGACAATACCGGATTGATTTGTGGCAGCAAAGGCTGCGGGCTGACGATGACCCGGCGTTTGAATTGGTTGTTGAGCGTACGCTCGTCCTGATTTCCATTCGGGTTGCGAAGCTCTACTTCCACCGTGTAAGTGCCAAAAGCAGAAACGAATTCCGGCAACAGGATTTTTCCGATCTCGCCCGGGGCGAGGCTGCCCGTCCATTTTGTCGTAAGCAGCGTCGTTTGGGAAGACTCCCTGCGTACGATAATATCAAAACTCCTCAGCACCTCCGTCCCGCCATTTCGAAAGGACGTTTCGAGAAAAACATTTCCCCCGCAATTTAGCAAGCGGGTAGCCGTATTGAGCTGCTGGACATCCAGCTTCGGCCGTACCGGAACGAATGGCTGGTTGCCTCTGCCCAACAGATACTGATAGGCTGCAAAAACATCTATCAGCCCATTTCCGTAGCTGTTGTCTTCCCCCTGGATCCCAAGGTCAACCGCGGTATTGTAGAGTGCCCTGGCCAGTTCCCTGCCAGGCAAATAAGGAAATGCCTCCTTAAGCAAAAGCAGCGCTCCAGAAACATACGGCGCCGAAAACGACGTACCGGAAGTCGTGGAATATTGTACCCGGCCCGGGCTTGCGACCCGGACACTCGATCCCGGCGCGACAACCTCAGGCTTGACATCGAGGGCGGAATTCAGTAAATTGACACACTGGGAAGGCCCCCGGCTCGAAAAACCGGCAATATTGTTCGACGCATTCACTGCACCAACAGAAAAGGGCACGACATCGCTGATACTGATGGATGCCTGTAAGCCCACGCTGCCGGGATCCGGCCCATTGTTGCCCGCGCTGAACACTATGGCTATCCCCGCCGCATCCAGGCTCCTGAACAAATCGGGCCATACCTGCGAACACTCGGCAGTGTTGCTGATCGTCCTGCCATAAGAATTATTGACTACATCGGGAATATCGCTTACCGTGGCAATCTCTCCATCGGGGTTTAACGCCCACTGCAGCGCGCTCACAACATCCCGGACAGAGCCCTTGTAAACACAAAACTCATCGGTATCGATATTCCTCAGGTTGCTGAATGGCGCTCCCATCCACTGGGCATTGAATGCTGCACCGAGCGTATCCCGCGTCGCCGGGTCCATCCCTACGGCCGCACTGGCCACCCCCGTACCGTGGGAGTCGCAGAAATCGGGGAGGACTGTGCTCAGATATACCTGGCCAATTGGTGCATTGTGATAGGCAAACTGGGTGCGGAGCGCAGGATGGTCGGGGTCCTGGCCGCTGTCCACAACGAGCACTTTGCGACCATACCCGGTATATCCCAAAGCCCAAAGCGCGGGGGCCTTAATCGCATCCAGGCCGGGTTCGCGGCCGTTGGGCACCGGCATTGCAGGCCCTTCGATTACCGGCGCGTCGCTGTGCTCCAGGATTTCGTCCTTTTCGATCCATACAACTTCCGGGCGCCGGCTCAATGCGGCAATCAACCCTTTCCTGGCTTTGATATAAATGGCGTTGACCGCCCAAAACGCCTCTAAGGACGCCAGCTCTGCCTGTCCGGAAGCACGGATGAAGTCCAGGATGACCGGCTGGGTCGTCGCGGCTTTTGACTGCAGTGCAGCGAGCAGCGCCGTCGTGCGCTGTTCCTGCGACAAGCCGGCACGCAGTGTGAGCGCCTGCTGAGCCTCTACGTCAACGCGGTCTTTCAGTATGATAAATACCCCGTGGAGCGTTTCCGGGCCACCTTGGTCAATTTCCTGAAAAAGGCCGGCGCCCATCACGCCCGGATCGAGTTGCTGGGCAGTCAGCGGCTGTGTGAAATACAGGGCAAACAAAAATACAAACAACGAAAAAGAAAGGACTTGGCGTAACATATTTAATTCAATGGTTTTCAATATTATTCTACGCGTTTTCAATCCGCTGTAAGGTTCGCTGCCGCCGAAACGACGCGTTCTCCCAAGCAAGAGGAGTTGTATCAAAAGTCTTTTTTCGGCGCTTCGCGCCAAATAATCACTTGGGGTTGTGTAAAAAGGTTTTCGCCGCCTGCGGCGGCGAAATATTCTTTGGAT
>JBMOJO010000066.1:0-16637 GCA_049315745.1 Saprospiraceae bacterium
GCTTCAACTTTCTTTTTTTTCCGCCTATTTCACTTTCAATGACTCCATCGTCCACGTCCAACAACATCAATTCCAATATTTCCGGAGGAGGGACCTTCTCGCGTATTCTTGATTTTTGACATAATGCAGCGAAGGGCAGGGAGGTAAGTAAAATGGCCCCGATCATCCATTTTGCGAGAGATTGCTGATTCAGTTTTTTCATTCGGTACAAATTTTCAAGGGTTAATGGATTGTCTGAATGAAATCGCTAAATGAATTAGGGTTATTGTAATCAACATGAATATTAACATAAATGGCAATACCGAGGGCTGGCCCTCTAAAAGCGCCAAATAATTGTTTGAACCTTCGGGGGTTGTGTAAAAAGTTTTTGCCGCCTGCGGCGGCAGAATATTCTTTTGAGAGACACGTCATTTTAACGATTTCGCGAAGCGAAATCGTTAAAATGACGTGTCTCTCAAAACATAATTCGGCGCGAAGCGCCGTAAAAAACCTTTTTACACAACCTCAGACCATTGACACATCCTCTAAAATTATTTTTTGGCGCTAAGCGCCAAAAAATGATTTTACCTACTGCGCCCCATCTTTTCTCCCCCTTTCTACGGCCAACGCACCAACTTTTTCTCCGGCAGTCAACCCGGCTTCGCAATCAAAACGATAGTGAATACACCCGTAAATCCGGGATTCTGAAGCTTCTTTTGCCTTTGCCTGCATAATTGCGGCCCTGGAAGGAAATAAATATGCCAATACAGTAGCCGCAGCGCTGGAAAATGTAGAATGGCCGGAGGTGTATGCCGGAAAATTGGGCAACCCGACAACGGTTTTGATGCGCTGGTCCATCTGGAAGGGCCGGGGGTACATATAATAATATTTGGCTTCCCAGCAGGTAATGCCTGCATCGGCCACTGCGGTGCAGACGAGCGCCATAGCCCTTGCGGTGCGCAATTCGCTGAGCTTTTCGGCATAAGCGAGGTCGGCAGCGATGCGGTTCCAGTGGCCGGGAGGGGTGTAACTGCCAGGTCCGTCGGCCCAGAAATTTGCGATCCGGTGTTGCTCGCGGGTCAGGCTACGGGCGTAACTGAGGAGTTCGTCCATATTCTTTTTGAAGGTTTCGCTGCCAAGGGCGGGGGGTGCAGTTGGGCGCAACTCCGGAATCCGGGACTTGTCGAAGTTCCAGGTCTCGAGGTTTCCAAAACCGGGGAGCATCCCCGGGCGGGCTGGGGATTCCTGGCTTGCCCAGGGGCTGGTGAGGCCCCTTGCACGAGCCTGCGCTATAAAGCTCGCTACCTGTGCCTGACTGCCGGCCTGGGCCATTCCGTCCTTGCGCGCGCGGGCGAGTGCGAGCTCGGCTACTTGTTTTCCCAAGGCGCTACCCGCTGCGATATCGCTACTGGTGAAGTGTCCGCTGAGCAGGGCACTTTCCAGGTGGGCAGCTGCAGTTTCTTCCAGGAAGGCGGCTTCGCAGGGGAACATGACTTTTAAGATCTCCTTGGAAACCAGGGCCACCACCGCATCTTCTGAAGGGTAGGAGGGCAAACCACTGGACGGTTTTAGGCGCTCAATACGGGTATCATTCTCCGCAGCAGAAGGCCGTTTGAAGGAAAATTTGAAATGCCAGGCAGCGACCAAGGCGTCGTATTGGGCTACGCTCAGGTAGGCAAATGCCCGCGAGGCGTAAGGAGGGTTAGCAAAAGGGAATTTGGGGTAATCGCAGGGCTTTGCCGCATTAGGGGTGGGGTAGGTGCCATCAGGGTTGGCCTTGGGGGGCAGGTTATACCGCGCGGCAAGCTCCCGGGCGATTTCCTGCCAACGGTACACCGCACCGGCAGACCAGTACCGCAGGTTTTCTTTTTGTTGGCTGCCGGCCACTGCCTGTGCTGATCGTACAGATTCCAATTCAGACTGATAGGCGGTAGATGTCACGGCAGCGGGGACCGCAATCTCCAATGCGTCTGGATTGCCGATCAGATAGGGCTTCCATTTCCCTCCTGCAGGGTCATTGCCGGCAGGTACAAGCGCCTCCAGAGTAGGGTTCGCGATGTCTTTTTCGCAGGACCATAGTAATAGGAGCAGGGGAATAATGTGGATAATGTTAGAGATATATTTTGAAAGGTTATGGTTATGCATATTGTTATAATTGAAATTTTAATTGATAATGAGTGGGTTATGTCAAAATTCTTTTGCCGCCTGCGGCGGCAAAATTTTCTTCTGAGCGACGCCTCATTTTCAAGATTTCGCTTCGCGAAATCGTGAATGAGGCGTCGCTCAAAATATTATTTGGCGCGAAGCGCAATGAAAATATTTTATACAACCCCTCAAAAAATATAATTTGATGCGAAGCGCAATGAAAAGACTTTTGAAAAAATCCCAAAACAATCTTTCGAACCGTGCAGCACGTTATTCCGGTGATTTGTATTTGAACAAATACAGCAAGCCGGTCTGAAGATTCAGCCCCTGTCCGGTATTTCTGCCTGCAAAAACCTGATTGGCCATCAGGGTAAACCCCCAGTGTTTGGCCTGATATTTTCCCAGAAAGCCGGCAGCGCTTGCTGCCATCTTGTTCGTGGGGAAGGGCATATCATTGGGGCGGATATCATCCCCGGAGCGGCAGCTGAAATGGTCGAGGGTCAGGGCGCCTACCCAGGGGCCTTTGCGCCAGCCGAGGTGGGCGCCGGCATCCAGTACATTGGGTAGGACAACTTCATTGGTATAGTAAAGTTTTCCATCGTACTGATAGGCATTTCGGTCAATGGTGATATTGCTTCTCCAGGTGTGCCCTGCGCGGATAGTCAGATAGAAACCGTTTTCGGTCTTAAAATCAACAATAGATCGAAAGGTTAGGGTTTTTGCCTGCAGGCCGATACAGAGGGGCAGGAAATCAGGTACATAATCACTCATAGGGGCAGAAACGCCACCGAGCGCAAACACTTTGATTTTGCTGCTCCCGATCTTATGGTCCACGGCCCGGTATTTCAGCCAAACCGAGAGATCCTGTAAGCCTTGCTGCCCTGCGAGCTGCCCCTTGCTGGCACTGGAAGTGATGTAGGGCAGTCCGGCCAGGAGGTTCAGCCGGGGGGTAACTCCAACCGCCCCCATGAACATGGCACTTTGGTGGGTGACGTTGCCGATATTGGGATTGTCCCTTTTATTGGTCCCTTCCCAGTACCGGCTCCATTGGGAACGTTGGTAAAAGCCTGCAAGGCAGACCTGCTTATGGTTCATGTACAGGGCGTCAACAGGTGTTTGTGCGACGGCCCGAATGGAGCATAGTATCCATATTATGACGAGGAAAATTCCCTTCATGACAATTTTTTTATGGTGCGCATCTATTTGCCAAGGGAAGGGTTGTGTAAAAGGTTTTTTGCGGCGCTTCGCGCCGAATTATGTTTTGAGAGACACGTCATTTTCGCGATTTCGCGAAGCGAAATTGCGAAAATGACGTGTCTCTCAAAAGAATATTCTGCTGCCGCAGGCGGCAAAAACCTTTTCACCAAATGTTATTTCCCGAGGCAATGACTTGCTTAATGGAATGAATGCGTTTCGTGGGTCAGATGAATGTTGTGTAAAAAGTGCTTTCGCGGCGCTTCGCGCCAAAATATGCTTTGACAGGGGTTGTGCAAAAAGGTTTTTTACGGCGCTTCGCACCAAATTAAATTTGGATGGAGACATCTTTTTCCTGATTTTGCTTCGCAAAATCAGGAAAAAGATGTCTCCATCCAAAGAATATTTCGCCGCCACAGGCGGCGAAAACCTTTTTACACAACCTCTATCAAAATAATATTTTGGCGCAACCTCAATTAACGCACCATTTCAAAACCATCTGAACATTCCCGCGTGCGGGATAGGATGCTCAAGCCTGTTCGGGAGGGGGAGCGAAAGGAAGGAGGAAGTTTTCCTGAACAACTGCGTGGATGGTCACCGGGCGGGACTTGATGTCTTCAGGAATCCAATAAATACCGGGAAGGCGTTGCTCGTGCTGATCGTAATCCGGCAGTGGGGCCTTCACCGCGCTTAGGCCTTTAGTTCCTTCTGCCTGTCCGGAGGAAATGCTTTTGGCCCATGCGGCCGCCATATTGCGGAGCTGGGCTTTACCTGCATCCGGCACATAGACGATTTCCAGGGTATCTTTTTTATAGCGCTGTTTGATAATGCGATAGTGTTGCCCATCCTTTTCAAAAGTACTGTTCGACTCCCTGAACGCTTCCTGATCGGGCATATATGCAACGCTGAGGGGGATGAGGAGGGTCATTTCGGGCATAGCAGGCTCATTTTCCCCGTAAATCCGCTCAAACCAATCCTTTTCCACCTTAGCTTTTTTGGAGAAATAGGAAGCGTGGTACCCAAACTGAAGGGATACGAAGCAAATCAGAAGAAATATGGCCAATAGCTTCTGCAAACGAAACGATTTGCTACAAATTTATGAACAGCAGGATATTTTCAAAAGAAAAGCGGGAGAAAACAAAAAATGTATTAGGGGGCTGGGGGGTGTAAAAAGTCCTTTTTCCGCCTGCGGCGGCAGAATATTCTCTTGATAGGGGTTGTGCAAAAAGGTTTTTTTACGGCGCTTCGCGCCGAATTATGTTTTGAGAGACACGTCATTTTCGCGATTTCGCGAAGCGAAATTGCGAAAATGACGTGTCTCTCAGAAGAATATTCTGCTGCCGCAGGCAGCAAAAGACTTTTTACACAACCCCTATTTAGCAGGTCATTGCCCCGAGAAATAATATTTGGTATGCGCGACTTCTCACGCATACCAAATAAAATCCTTCGCGGCGAAGCCGCGGATACCCCTGGTAAATAGTTACGAAAATGAGCTGTCTATCAAAATATAATTTGGCGCGAAGCGCCACGAAAAGGACTTTTCCCACAACCCCTATGTTTTTAGAGGGGTTGTGGGAAAAGTCCTTTCAAACCGCGGCTTGTTGGTTGTTGGCGCTTATAAATCCGCGGGCTTTTTCCAGAAAAGCCAGGGGCATCGCTTCATCAGTCCGCCCGCCCGCCATGAACAAACCCTATTCTGCCCGGGCTTAAGTATGATGCCGTCTCTATCAAAACATAGCTTGGGATCCAGCGCGAGCAAATGATTTTTGTCAGAACCCCCAAAGAATTTTTCGCCGCCTTAGCCTGCGGATTATTTACGTCGCTGCCACTTTTTTTGTATATTTGACCATAGCGAAGATAAGCGACATTTTACCCTTTGAGAAACCCATCACAACAAGTCTGGCGGGAAAGCTTTATAAAGTTAGACAGGTATCAAATACTATAAATCCTATCGCGATGGTAACGATCGACAACTATTTGGACACCCACTATATTCACCGAAGCAACTGGCTGAGGGCAGCTGTTCTGGGCGCAAACGACGGCATCATCTCCATCTCAAGTCTTGCCATTGGAGTGGCTTCTGCCAGCATTGTAAGAGAACCTATCATTTTGGCAACGGTAGCAGGACTCGTTGCAGGTGCGCTTTCCATGGCTGCGGGTGAATATGTATCAGTGAGTTCTCAAACTGATACAGAAAAAGCAGATATCGAAAGAGAACAAAAAGAATTAGCTGAAATGCCCGTGGTGGAATTAAACATCCTGGCTCAAATTTATGAGCGACGAGGCCTAAAAAAAGAAACGGCACTGCAAGTTGCGCAAGAATTGACTCGGGCAGATGCATTGGGGGCACATATTCGGGATGAGCTCGGCATGAACGAGATCAGCCGGTCTAATCCAATTCAGGCAGCGCTGGCATCAGGTGCCGCATTTTCCGTTGGCGGTGTGCTTCCGCTTGTTGTAGTTCTTTTCGCGCCGGTTGCCGGAATGGAATACTGGCTTTACGGTTTCACTACCTTATTTTTAGTCATCTTAGGTGCCACTGCAGCAAAAACCGGAGGATCCAATGTCCTTAAGGCCATTATCCGGATTACCGTTTGGGGAACTATTGCGATGGGGCTCTCCGCTTTTGTTGGCAGTCTGTTTGGTGTGAAAGTCTAACAAAGCAGCAGGATCAGCAGGCAACGCAACCCGATATGGCGAAACAAAAAAATCCATTTCAAATAATTGATTTGCAACGGATTGTATAAAAATGGCGGAGATGGAGGGATTCGAACCCCCGGTACGCTTGCGCGTACACTTGATTTCGAGTCAAGCCCGATCGACCGCTCCGGCACATCTCCGCCGCAAATCTAATAAAATTTAGTCGTTTGCCAATTTTCTGTTAATTTTGATGTGAACTTGGAGTGCTTTAAATACCAAGGATACCTTTTTCGACGCTAAAGCGTTATGGTTTAAAATTTTAAGCGGTATGAGGCTGTTGGCACTGTGTTCTGGTGCGGGCATACGGCTGGTGCTTTGGACGACCCTCTCGGCAGCAGGGCCTTGGTACGGCTTCTCGCAGACGGTCAGCCCTTTGCCCCCGACCGACAGCCTCCTCAAATGCTCGCCGCCAAAGGATACTGCCTTGGACTGCAACGACCCGCTCGTACAGACCCTTCAGATCCCTGGGGCACCCATTATCCCCGACAGCTCGTTTTCGCTGATCGCCCTGCCTGCTACAAAAAGTATCGAAGCTTGTGGCTATGGTACCATCTCGAGGTCCTGGCGGCTCGTCCGGGCCAAAGGCACCGCTGCCGAAACCGTTGGGCCCGCCTGCGAACAACGCATCGCCCTCCTTCCCGCCACCCAGTACCGGATCCGATTCCCTTCAGATACTACCCTAAGCTGCGCACAGACTCACAAGGCCGATACGGCAGCCTACCAGGTCATCGGCTGCGATGCACTGACGGTTACCTTCAGCGATGAGAAAATCAAAGTGCCGGGGCAAAGTTGCTTCGTCATCTACCGTACCCACCGCGTGATCAACTGGTGCGAATTCGACGGGCGCAGCGCCCCTATCCGCTTAGACCGGGACGCCGACCAAGATGGCAGGCCGGGGGACGAACCGCTTTGGCTGACTGTCCTTTCGGGCAGAAGAAGTTTTCTCGACCGCGACTCGCTTCCGGGAAACGGAGTACCAAACGCAAAGGGCTCCTGGACGAGCAGTTCGGAAAACCCCGCGCTCCGATCGGGCGGATACTGGGAATACCAGCAAATCATCCGCATCATTGACCATACGGCCCCGATGATCAGCGTCGCACCGTTCACAGAAATCTCGGGAAGACGCGCAGACTGTTCTGCCGATGTCATCCTTCAGTTGAACATAGAGGAAACCTGCACCCCGGAGGCGCTGACCTTCACCGTCACCTGGGACCGTTTCGACGATGGTTTCCCCGATAGCGTTATCTCGGCCGCAGTGCTTGGCACTTATCCGCGTTTTCGTATCCTGCAGCGTATGCCTTTCGGAAAACACTCCCTGAAGATCAGGGTGCGCGATCTGTGCGGAAACGAGCAGGAGCGCACTGCCGTGGTACAGGTAACGGACGGACGGCCACCTGCCCCCAAGTGTATCAACAGCCTCGTCGTCCCGCTTTCGCCACTGCCGCCGGGCGCTGATGCCGATGGCGATGGCGCTGCCGACCGGGCAGCGCTGAGTATCCGTGCGACAGACCTCCTATCCTCTGCTCAATTGCCCGACTGTTCCGGCCCCCTGCGCTATGCCGTCCACAAAGCAGAGTTGATAGAATCCGGCGCAGAGTTGCCCAATCCCAACAAAACGGCTGTTACGCTTACTTGCGACGACCGCCCGACCGAACTGCTCTACGTCTATGCCTGGGACGCCAACGGCAATTCCGGCTACTGTGAAACGTTCATCCTGCTCCAGGACCCCGGGGCAAACCTCTGTCCGGAAATCGGGAACGGCTCTATTGCCGGAAAAGTCCAAAGTGCAGGGGGAGAGGCGATCGAAGGGGCAAAACTCGTCCTTAAAGGCGAAAAGACCAACCTCGCATTCTCCGATAAAAACGGGCAATACCTCTTTGAGTATCTTCGGGAAAACCAGGATTATACGCTCTCCGCTACCCTCGACACCAGCTTTAAAGAAGGGGTAACGACCCTGGATATCGTCATGATCATGCGCCATATCCTTGGAGAACAGCGATTCGGCTCCCCGTTCCAGTACCTCGCAGCGGATGCGGACCTGTCGGGCAGTATCACAACACTCGATGTTATCCATATCCGGAAGCTCGTGCTCTGCCTGGAAAATACGTTCCCGCACAAAAGAAATTTCCGTTTTCTGCCTGCCGGCGTCACCTTCCAGCGCCCTGAGGATGCGCTGCTGCGCAATGTCCCGGAATCGCTTTCGGTCAAAGCCCTTCATGGCAAAATCCTGAATGCCGTAATCACGGCAATCAAAATTGGCGATGTCACCGGCGATGCGCTCTCAAAGACCCCCGCCCCACTGATTATTGAGGAATAGTGCACGCGCTTTAGGAATGCGCATCACAGAACATAAACGTATGTATTACGCAAAACAAACTGATTATGCAAAGAAGGACGTTCCTCTTCTCTCTCGGCGCGGCTATGCTGATAAAAAAAGCCCGCGCAGCTTATCCCGCTCCGCAGGTCCTTGGCCATGGGGATTTCAGGTATAAAGCCGATCCCGCCTGGGGCAACCTCGACCCGGCAAAAATACCGGTCAACGATTGCCATGAAATGGTGATTGATCAGAAAGGCCGGCTCTTTCTGCTCACGAACGAAACCCGCAACAATATCATCATTTACGGCCGCTCGGGAAAATGCCTCGGCACCTGGGGCCATGAATTCCCCGGCGCCCACGGGCTGACGCTCAGCAATGAAAACGGGACAGAATACCTCTGGATTTGCGACAACAGCCGGAACGCCGTTTTCAAAACCACCCTCGACGGCAGGGTGCTGCTCGAGATCCCCTGGCCGCAGGAGAGCGGCAAATACACGGCCCCCGGGCAATTTGTGCCCACCGAAACGGCTATCGGCCCGGATGGCGATATCTATGTCGCCGATGGATACGGCCTGCAATACATTCTGCGCTATGACCCGGAGGGCCGGCTGAAACAGGTCTTCGGCGGGCGGGGGGCCGGTGACCCGCATTTCGACAATGCGCACGGGATTTGCCTGGATTCCCGCGACCCTGCCTCCCCTACCCTGCTCATTACAGAAAGACAGCGCAACCAACTCAAACGCTTCAGCCTCGACGGGGAATATCTGGGGCATGTACATCTCCCCGATGCCTATATCTGCCGCCCGGTTGTCCATGGCCAGGAGGTTTACCTGGCCACGCTGGTGAGCAAAATGCCCTGGGATTCGCGTTCCGGCTTTGTGACGATCCTGGATAAGGAGAACAAGGTCGTATCTGTTCCCGGCGGCAAGGCCCCGGATTACAGCTCGGGGGCACTGGCCCCGCTTTCCCAGGATGGCAACCTCTTCCAACACCCCCATGATGTGTGTATAGATGACGAGGGCAATATATTTGTGGCCCAATGGAATTCGGGAAAGACCTACCCGGTCAAGCTGAAGAGAATATGAACTCCGGTCTGGGGCAAAATGCCGCAGGCACGACAACATCGCCCTGCTGCTCAGGCTTCGTTGCCCACTGTGTGTATTCCCGGCGCTACACGCCGTACCATAGAGAACGAGGCGCCGCTCAATCGGATATGCTGACGCTAAAGGCCAGTTTCTCCCCGATCACAACTTCCTGGGACGCCACCCGGTCGCCTATTGCCCTGCCCAAGCGGAGCCCTTCTTCGCAGTCTATGCGGTAATGTACCCCCATATATATGCGCGACAAAGCGTTTTCCTTTGCCATGGCCTCAAAAGAAGGGTATTTTCGGGGCTGAAAATCAACTAATCCCATACCCGTATTGCTTTTGTCGGTTATCGCGTAGGTTGTCCCATAAATTTTACCCAAAACTACGGAGGTGGAGGCGCCAAAAATCGAGTGCCCGGAAGGATAAGACGGGAATTCCAGATTATCTTCGAGCGGTTGCCAGGCAGGGTCAATATTTCGGCGGATGAACGCATCCGGGCGTTCCACGGAATACTTGTATTTTTCCCGCCAGACTTTCACGGCGCTGTCGTTCAGGGCTATCCCCACCTTCAGGTAGGTCTCCAGGGCAATCATCAAGGGAGGGGACTCCTGCCCGATTACCTGCCGTGCGATGGCGATCCAGCGGGAAGCCGGGCAAAAAGAGACGTGGGGGGCGTCATTGCTCCAATAGCGTGCGATCTCCGCTCTTTCCTTCGCAACAGGGCTGTTGCTGGTATAAACTTCAATCGCTTGTGAAAAAAACAGTGAATGGGGGCTCTCGGAAAAAGGCAAGGGATCCCTGGCTGCCAAATCTCCGACCGGTACAAAAAATGTCCTGACTTTCCCCCACCCCGGTAGCAAAGCGCCCTTGTTGTTCCGCCCGGAAGGCTTCCATTTGCCCGGGCAATCTGCATCAACCTCAAAATATTTGAAATTTGACAAATCGGACTGGTGCCCGATACTGTCCGAAGCAGCCCATTCGAAAACCGCTTCGGCAACTTTTGACCCGAACAGAGCGGAGGCCGATACCGCCACGGCCGGAAATTGCCCTTGTAGCTTTTGATCCCATGCGCGCGCTATTTTGACCCGCTCCTGAACAAGAAATTGCGGTAGCTTGGGAAAAAATTCAACGGCCATGCGCGCGTAAGCGGCATTCAAAGCCGCCGGAGAACACAAATCCCCCCCGCCTTCCCATTCAGGAAGCTCTAACCCGATGAAGCGCCCCCCCAAAGAAACGGCGGCCTGCTGACCCGGAACCACCGACTCCCAGGCAGCCACTCCAACGTACGCAAACATCCTTGCACTTACCGGCGCTTTGTAGCCGTTGGCATACCGCACCATCTCGAGCAACAAACCGTTCCAATCCTGAGCGATCTGAAGGGCGTACCCCTCCTCCGCAGTAAAGGCCCGTTTGGGGTCAGAACAGCCCACAGCGCCAATGATCAGGACAGCGTACACCAGCGGTTTCAGAATTTTTTTGCTTAAACGGGCAATCATATTGCCTCGTGATACATGAAGCGCTTCCTTTCCTGCTTCCGGCATTTGCACGTAGCCGGGCATACCTGGAAAAGCAATCAGAAACTTCGTCCCCCGGCCTTCCGCAGACTCTACCCGCCAACGCAGATGGAACAGCTCGAAAATACTCCGTACCAACGACAACCCGATCCCGGAGCCCTTTTGGCGGCTACCACCTTTTCCTCTGTAAAATGGCTCGAAAATCAGGGGCAGGTCCTGCTCGGGGATCCCCGGGCCGTTATCTTCGACAACTAATTGGTAGGGTTTGTCGAAATCAATAATTAACCGGGCCCTATGATCCGTGGAAAATTTGCAGCAATTATCCATTAAGTTCAACAGCGCCGTACGGAGCAGAAATTCATCGCCCCGAACGCACAGCTCGCGCTCATTTTCCGGAAGTTTGATGATATCAATATCAATCGTATAGTTCGGATGGGTCTTTTGTAAATTAAATTTGCTTTGGTAAACGAGTTCATCGAGCCGGATATCCGAAAATATGGCCTCCCGGCCACCTGAGTGAACCCTGGCGAGCTGCAGGAGTTTATCTATGGTATCGGACAAGTCCTGAACATCTTCATGCAACGAAACCAATACCCGTTCGTATTCCGCTGCCGTCCGCGGTTTGTTCCGGGCAAGTTGCAATTGCGCATCCATCATTGCAACCGGATTTTTCAGCTCGTGAGAGACATTAGAAATGAACCCCCGCTGTAACTGGAACGCGCGCTCGATCCTGTCGAGCAGCTGGTTGAAGGTGTCCGTAAGGTGGGAGAGCTCATCCCGGTTTTCGTTGCTGTTAAGGCGGCGGCTCAGGTCGAAAGGCAGGATAGCCTCCACTTCGTTCACAATAAATGACACCGGCAGCAGGGCCTGCCCTGCAAAAAACCAGCCGCCGGCAGCGACGATGGCGATGACCAAGAAAAAAGCCAGGAAAAGGATGTTGCGCAATTTGTCCAGCTTGGATAAATCCGGCTCCTGCTCTGCGACCACAAAATACCGCCTCCCGGAGGGAGCACGCTCGATGACCCCGATCGCCCTGAATTTTCCGTTTGCAAAACGATAGCTACCTTTATCCACGATTTTCCGTAACTCGGCTTCAACAACGGTCGGGGCGGCAGGGTTCAATGTGAAAACGCACTTGAACCGGTCGTTATACATCGAGATATTCCCTAGCGGAGGTAATTCACTTTTTGTTACATTCAATTGAATATCAATATTTTTGATCGATTCCTCCGTTTGCAGCACCATCGTAGCCGTCATACGGGCCTTATTTTCCAGATGTGCAAAAAATTCATTTTCGACGTGTCGCCGGAAAAGCTGGAAAATAAAAATGATCGCGATGGCGATAATGACCACGCTGATCGCGATGAATTGCAAAGTTAGCCGGTTGCGTATTTTCATATCAGGTACCGGATTTCAGGATGTACCCTACACCGAAATGGGTATGCAGGAGCTTTTTTGTAAACCCCTTGTCCACTTTGTTGCGCACATAGTTCATATATACTTCTACAACATTGGTATTTACCCGCTCGTTCAAGCCCCAGACATGCTCCAAAATCTCCAGTTTGGGGATGACCCGGTCCGGGTTGCGGACAAAATAGGCCAGCAGGGATAACTCCCGGGGGGTCAGGGCAATTTTCTGATCTGCCCGCCAAACCTCGAGGGTTTCGAGGTCTATCTGCAAATCTTCGAAAAACAACTTCGACTGCAAGGCAACGGAACGGGGCACACGCCGGACGAGCGCCTGCACCCTGGCAACCAATTCCTTGAAATGAAAGGGCTTAGACAAATAATCGTCAGCACCTGCATTTAATCCTGCTACTTTATCCTCCGGCTGATAGAGGGCAGAAAGAATCAAAATAGGTGTTGCTATCCCTGCCCCGCGCAAATGCCGGCAAAGGTCAATCCCGTCCAGCCCCGGCAAAACAATATCTGTCAGGATAATATCGTAGTGGCCTTTTAATGCCGCCGCTTTTCCAGACAACCCATCGGAAGCACAATCTACCTGTGCATGGTGGTCTTCTTCAAAGTAAGCGCGAAGCGCACATGCAGTCTTTGGCTCATCCTCAATAATCAGCATTTTCATCGCGGAAAGCGCACTTTTTGTCAGCGCATGCACAAATATATGCCCTTTCGGTAAAGCCATTCCCACGCTATCAGAATAAATAGTTGACTCTAAGTAAATTTTTAAAAGTTTTTTTTTTATATTTGGTACTATAAGCAGCCCTAAAGTTATATTTGCATGAAATTACCGGGCAAAGTCGCTTGCCCGGCCAAAGGCCAGATCAGCCCTTGGGGATATATGCGATACAGACTTACGACCTAAGAAAAAGAGTAATAACAAACCGTAATCCATGAAACCGACCTTTACTTTCATGCGCCTGCTTGCGTGGGTGCTCACCATGTCTGTTGCGGTATTTAGTTGTCAAAGGGACGACGATGATGAATTGGCCCTTGTCCCGGAGAACCCCGTTGCGCTCGATGCTGAAGTTGCCCTGCGCTGGAATACCGTTCTGTTGAATGTAGAACGCTTCACCCCGGGCTATCGCCCACCCGTATCCGGCCGGAATATCGGCTACATCGGCCTGGCAGCCTACGAAGCTATCCAGCCAGGCATGGAAGACGCTTACAATTCTTTCGACGGCTATTTTCCCGGCCTGGATGTGCCTGAGCCGGTCTCCGGCGACAAATATCACTGGCCGTCGGTACTCAATGCTACGTATGCCAGAATTATATCCAGCTTCTTTCCGACCGCGCCCGCATCGCAGCAGTTCGAAATCTTCCGCATGGAAAGTGAATTCAACGAACGTTTCAGAAGGGAAGTCGCCAATGACGTGGTTGTCCGCTCCGTCGAATATGGCCGTCAGATAGCCGATGCCGTCTTCCGCTGGTCGGCAACCGACAGGTTGGGCCATGAGGCATACTTGCGCAATAACGACCCTAATTATGTGCCGCCGTCAGGTACGGGGCTCTGGCAGCCTACCTTCCCGGATTACGCAAGGCCCTTACTGCCCTACTGGGGACGGGTCCGCACATTCGTGGCCAACTCGACCGATATTTGCCGCGACCCGCTCCCGATGTCCTCGGCCCCCGGTTCTGCCATCTATCAGCAGGCGCTGGAAGTGCAGCGTACGGTCAATCAAATCAAAGCAGGCCGGCTCAAGGAAGAACACTGGATCGCAGACTTTTGGAGCGATGACTGCCCGATTCTTACCTTCACGCCCGCAGGACGCTGGATCGCAGTCGCCAACCAGGTCGTGGTCAATAACCGGGCCAACCTTGCCGTTGCCGTGGAAACCTATGCCCGCGTAGGAATGGCCCTGGCAGATGCCGGTATCCGCGCCTGGCACGAAAAATACCGCTTTAATGTCGAACGTCCGATCGACTATATCCGCAGGGTGCTCAACGAACCGACCTGGAATACCGTCATGTGCCCGGATGGCTCCGGACAGTTTTTTACGCCCCCGTTCCCAGCTTATCCCTCCGGCCACGCTACCTTCGGCGCTGCTGCAGCCGAAGTGCTCACCGGCATCTATGGCAATCAAGGGATGACAGACCGTTGCCACGAGGGGCGGACCGAGTTTCGCGGCACTCCGCGAACCTTCGATTCCTTTTATGAGATGGCCGAAGAAAATGCTTACTCCCGTATTCCCATCGGTGTCCATTTCGCTATGGATTCCGAAGCGGGCGTTGAACTGGGTTATGGAATCGGGAAGAAGGTCAATAGCCTGCCCTGGAGGAAATAATCGTCATTTCCAAAGCACCAAGCATCTTTCTGAACGGGATTTCCAAAGGGGAAGTATCTTTAATGACACATTTTCACGATTACAAAAACTATGAGCATAATACAACATCGTTTTGCCTTGTTTGTTCTCTGCCCATTTGTTTAAAAAAATATATTAGACTTGTTGCGATGAGATTTTCAAGGGTCAAAAATGGTTCTTTTTCGCCCGTACTTTGCCTTTTTTCGTTCACGCAGCCGGGCTATGCTCCCGCAAAGGGCATTCGTGTGGACAAAAACAGCTCATTTTTCCCACCAGGATAACCAACGGAAATAAGTCTGTCAAAGAGAAACAAAGACTTGTAAAAATTCACTCAAACTCTTGCAAATGAAATCATTATACTTCATGAAATCCTTAAGGATACCTTTGTTGTTCCTTTGCGCTACGGTTATCTGGAGCTGCCAGGAAGACTTACAGTTGGATCAAAACCCCAATGAAGCCCCTGCGTTCAAATACAACCAGGTAAAACCTGCTAACCAATACAAGCCGGAACTCGCCCAGCAATGGATGCAGATGGCCTACAACAGCGTAAAGGCAAGAGGTTTTTTTGCATTGGACGCATCCCGTCTGTACGCCTACACTTCTCTTGCGATGTATGAATCAATGGTACATGGCATTCCTAAGGGCTTGTCAATGGAAGGGCAGCTTAAATCCTTCTCCCAGGTACCAAAACCAACGGAGAATTTGAGATACGACTGGGGAATTGTCCTTTGTCATGCCACTCCAATCGTACTCAACCACATGCTTCAAAGGCCTAACAGCAACATTGTTTCCGATATTGTCAATCTGGAAAGAACCCAGGAAAGGGCCCTCGTTCAGGAATCAAACTTGCCCTCCGATGTAATCGCCAATTCAAAAGCCTTCGCTGCCGCACTGGCAGATCACATCATTAAGTTTGCCGATAGCGATGGGACTACCGAACTTATCACGCGGCAGTACACTATGCCTTCAATCTCTGTGAACCCGGCTTTTTATGATGGGATAGAACAAGCAAACCCCTTCTTTATGCTGCCATTCTGGTGGACGGCAAGAAGTTTTGTAATCCCTGCTGCCACCACTTGCAGGCCGTTGCCACCTTATACTTACAGTGAAGACCCTGCGAGTAAATACTACCAGGACGTCCTCGAAGTCCTTGATGCAACAAAAGACAAAGATAAGGTGGAAATTGGCCATTACTGGGCAAATAACCCCGGACAATCCGGAACCCCTGCGGGTTCGTGGGTCGGAATCGGGAACCAACTTGTAAACCAGTTTAAGCTGGATCTGGAAAGTACCATCAAGATGTACCTCTTATTAACGCTTTCTACCCGCGACACGTTTATCGCTGTATGGTGGACTAAGTACAACTGGAACCTGCAAAGGCCGGTTAGTTATATTAGAAGGGTACTCAGGCAGCCAGGCTGGAACTCTCCGGTGCCCACCCCGCCCTATCCGGATTATGTTTCCGGAACTTCTGCAAATGCCGGTTCTTCTTCTGAAATATTGACCAGTTTGTTTGGTACCAGGCCTTTTACCGATTCCCAGCATAGCGACAAAGGTTTTGGTACCTGGACCTACTCAAGCTTTAAGCGGGCAGGTATTGACGCCTACCATTCCAGGATTTATGGAGGTGTTCACATGAGAAAGGCCTGCGAAGAGGGATTCCAACTTGGCGAGTGTGTTGCTCGGGAATTTTTGTTAAAACTCAAGTTTACCGCTCAATAAGGGTATCATAAAATTCTGCTGCCTTCGACGACAGAATTTCATGATGGGTTAGTGTCAAAAGTCGGGGGGTGTGTAAAAAGGTTTTTTTACGGCGCTTCGCGCCGAACTATATCTTGAGACCCTGGGAAATAATCTTTGGTGTTGTGTAAAAAGTATTTTTTCGGCGCTTCGCGCCAAATTAAAGTTTGAAACCGACGTGTTTTTCATGATTTTGCTTC
>JBMOJO010000330.1:0-3710 GCA_049315745.1 Saprospiraceae bacterium
CTCTCAGAAGAATATTCTGCCGCCGCAGGCGGCAAAAACCTTTTTACACAACCCCGCTATTCAAGGGGCCTCCTTTTACAAAATACTGGATAGGAATTGAATAGGAATGGGCTTTAGCCCATTCTTTTGCATAAAACCTATTGCAGTGAAGTATAATTTGTTGAATATGGAAAAACCGAACCTGCCTGACCCTACAGAATCCGAACTGGAAATCCTGCAGGTGCTTTGGCAATATGGACCTTGTACTGTTAGAAAAGTCAATGAAATTTTGAATGAAAAACGGGAGATTGGCTATACGACCACGCTTAAAATGCTTCAGATAATGTCTGAAAAGCGTTTGGTAGTGCGGGATACTTCCGACCGCGTGCATATTTATGAAGCTGCCGTAGAGGAAGCGATTACCCAGCAGCATTTGCTCAAGCGGTTTGTAGATACGTTGTTCAGGGGCTCTGCCTCCCGTCTGGTCATGCAGGCTTTGGGTAACCATGAATCTTCCTCCGAAGAACTGGACGAGATAAAATCTCTGATTGAAAAAATCGAGCAGCAATCTCCAAAATAAACGTTTATGGGATATGTACTTTCTTTTACATGGCTTTCAGGTCCGTTTGCGGAAGCGCTGGGTTGGACAATTCTGCATGCGCTTTGGCAGGGGGGGATAGTTGCCCTTTTCCTTTTTACATGTTTAGGAATTTCCCGTAACCAATCTCCTCAGTTCCGGTATTTGTTGGGCATAGGTGCTCAGGTTTTGGTCCTGGTTGTTGCTGTGGTTACATTTATTATGGTGTATCGCCCGGATGCTCCTCTTTCAGCGTGGGAATATAATTCTTTCCAGAATTTACCGCTCGGGGGAGATGAAGTTGTTTTAGCCCAAGGGGAGCAGAAATGGGGCCGGCAGCAATTGTTGATGGAAATCTTTGCATTCTTCGATCGCAATGTACACTGGGTAGCTTGCCTTTGGATATGCGGGGTAAGTGTATTCACCTTTCGCCTTTTTGGGGGAATGGTAGTTGCAAGGGCGCTTGCACGCAAGATGGTAACCCCGGTTTCCGGGGAATGGGCCTTGAGGCTTGGCGAGCTGGCAAGGGGGCTGAACGTTAAACCACCCCAGTTGCTCGAATCAGCCAGGATTTATGCGCCTGTGGTAATTGGCTACATCCGCCCGGTAATCCTTTTGCCGATTGGTTTGCTTGCCGGGCTGCCTGCTGCACAAGTAGAAGCATTACTGATACACGAACTTGCCCATATTCGCAGGAGGGATTACCTGGTGAATCTATTGCTTTCCGTACTGGAAACCCTCTTCTTCTTTCATCCTGCTATATGGTGGATGGGCACCGTTGTGCGCAGAGAAAGGGAATTGTGTTGTGATGACACGACCATCCGATACTCCGGTGATTCGATTGCCTATGCGAAGGCGCTTAGTGCTTTGCCGCAATGGCAACCGGTTTCATCCTTGGCGATGGCAGCTAACGGCAGGCCAAAAGAGTTGCTCTTTCGAATCCGACGTATTTTATTACCTCAACCTTCAAACCAACACGACGTCATGGAAAAAATAATTGCAGTTTTCCTGATTATTGGATCTTTCTTTTTATTGTCCCTTCAGGCAAAACCTTCTTTTGTCGGAGCTTCTGCCCCCGACCGGACATCGGTTTCCATTGATTCTTTGCCCCGTGGCAGAGTTGTCATCAAACAAAAGAAAGACGGTAAATCTATCGAAGCAGAATTGCGCGACGGGGCTATTGTTTCCCTCAACGTGGACGGGAATAAAGTGGAGGAAAAGGATTTTAACAAGTATGAACGGGAAATCATGGAGCTAATGGAAAAATTACCCCCTTCGCCCCCTGTACCCCCTGCCCCCCCTCGTCCGGGAATGCCACCCTTGCCCGGTGGCGAATACGAAGAAGAAAACAGGGAAATTGTAATCGAACAGGATGGAGGGGATACGCTGCTGATGGATAAAAGATTCTCTTTGCGGTTTTTTCCGGGAGTAGGCAGGTCTTTTGATATCGGTTTAGAACCTGTAGATCCAGCGGAAATAGCGGAAATGGCCCGCGATATGGCAGAAATGGCCCGTAAATTTGCAGAAGAAAAGGGCATGCGCATGGAAATGGAAAGAGGTTTTGGCGACAGCCTCCACATTCGCCTCGAAGGGATGCGCGAGGGAATGGAAAGGCTAAAGGACTTGCGCATGGAAATTGAACTGGATGGATTGAACGATTTATTCCAGAACGATGAGGAAAGGTCGCTGCCCCGGTACTGGGCTGACGAAGAATTGGGTATCTATCCGGTGCCCCGTCGGGGAAAGGTATCTGCCGCACAACAAATCGAACGTGCCCTCCTGCGCGATGAATTGATCGAAAAAAAGGGCAAGTACAAATTCGAACTTTCGGACCGTTCCCTAAAAATCAACGGGGAAAAGATGCCGGATGCCCTGCGTAGGAAATATATCCGAATCTATGAAGAAGCAACCGGTATTCCCTGGGACGCCCAAAATAAGTTCGTCATCCATTCAGAGGTCAAAGGGGGATGATATTTGATGAATCAACGGGGGAGAAGGGGTTGTGTAAAAGTCGTATCTGTTTAGCAGGTCATTGCCTCGAGAAATAATATTTGGTTTAGGTGCATAACCCCGGGATGTGGGCTGCACCGGAAGCCCATTCAGGGGCATGATATGGGTAAACTTGGAGGAGTATATTGATATCCTAAAAAAATTTGGGGTTGAATACGATGAACGGTATATTTTCAAACCGTTGGAATAAAGGATGGTAGAGAATAATGCCCACATTTCGTCCCTACGGGAATCTGGAAATACCGTGGCCGGTGTTTTCTATCCATATCATGCCCCTAGCAGGGCTAGTTGTGCGGAAAATCGCACGAATCGACCTGCCTAATTGGGCTTCCGGTGCAATCCACATTTCGTCCCTACGGGACTCTGGAAAACACTGGGGCCGTTGTTTTCTACCCATATAACGCCCCTAACGGGGCTTGCGATATACGGAAAATAGCGCGCCAACCTGCCTAACGGGGCTTCCGGTGTCCGAAAAATAGTGCCAATCGACCTGCCTGGCGGGGCTTCCGGTGCGCGAAATAATAGCCCGCCAGTCCCTTCAATGGTGAACCGCAAATAGGTGTAACTATTTAGCACCCGCTTACGACGGGCTATGATAAATGCGAATTAAAAGATAACTTAGCGTTACAATACCAATTGATTTGGAACTGCCTACGACGATCGAAGCTGTCCCTTTTAGCAATAATCAGGCAGAGCGCGACATCAGGCCTGTCAAAACCAAGCAGAAAGTTGCCGGATGTTTTAGAACTTCCCAAGGGGCTGACCTTTATGCCCGAATACAAGGTTTCATCAGTACGTGTCGTAAGCATCAACTCAATGTTTTCAAAGAACTTCGTGATGTCTGTACCATTTCTCAAGTATACGTCGCACCCTTCGGGTGCTAAATAGTTACGAAAATGATGTGTCTCACAAAAGAATATTCTGCCTCCGCAGGCGGCAAAATTTTATATCGGGATTGTGTAAAAACTCTTTTTATAGTGCATCGCGCCAAATTATATTTGGATGGAGACATCTTTTTATGATTTTGCGAAGCAAAATCATAAAAAGATGTCTCCATCCAAAGAGTCTGGGGTTGTGTAAAATGGTTTTTTACGGCGCTTCGCGCCGAATTTAAGTTTGAAACCGACGTGTTTTTCATGATTTT
>JBMOJO010000331.1:0-3695 GCA_049315745.1 Saprospiraceae bacterium
CCATGGGTTTGTTTTCCTTTTACCGTAATGACAAAACGATCCGCAGCGGCCATCGTGCCGCCTGGCTTAAAGCGGATTACGCCAACCTCCGTTTGCGCATTAATATGCAGTCCGAATATGACGTCCGCTTTGGGATTATCCAGTACACCTTCCTCCACCATCAGGCCGGCCCCCCCTTTTTCTCCGGGAGGGGCGCCCTCTTCTGCCGGCTGGAAGATGAACACCACCGTGCCGTTCAACTGATTTTTCATATTGGTCAGGATCTGTGCGGCTCCCATGAGCATCGCCACATGGGTGTCATGCCCGCAGGCGTGCATGACGCCTACTTCCTCCCCGAGGTATTCGCTGCGCGCCCGCGAGGCAAAGGGAACCGGCGTTCTTTCCGTCACCGGCAGCGCGTCCATATCGGCGCGGAGGGCGACTACGGGCCCTGGCCTTCCGGTACGGAGGATGCCGATAACCCCGGTAACGGCGATACCGGTACGCACTTCGAGCCCCAGGCTTTTAAGATGGGCCGCCACTTTTTCAGCGGTTTTGAACTCCCGGTTGCTCAGTTCCGGATTTTGGTGAAAATCCCTTCTCCATTGGACGACCTTGGATTCTACCTCGTCGGCCATTCGGTCAATATCGGGATAAACGCCATTTTGGGCGGTGGTGGGAACAATGCCGGACAGCAGGATTCCCAGCAGGATGAATATTCTGTGCATTGGATAAGTAAGTTTAACAGACTCGTTAGTCCTTTTTCAGTTCAGCATAATATTGATAGAAGTAGGGGATCGTCTCGATACCCTTGTAGAAGAAAAACAACCCGTAGTGCTCATTGGGGGAGTGGATACTATCGCTGTCCAGGCCAAAGCCCATCAGCACCGTTTTTACCCCGAGTACATTTTCAAAAAGGGCGACAATCGGAATGCTTCCGCCTCCGCGCTGCGGGATGGGCGCTTTTCCGAAAGCAGATTCCATTGCTTTATGGGCTGCTTTATACTCCGGAGTATCCGTGGGCGTTACGACCGGATAGCCGCCGTGGTGGAATTGCACTTTTACGGTCACGGAAGGCGGGGCGATGGTCTTAAAATGGTCGGCGAACAGTTGGGTAATCTTGTCCGGATCCTGATTGGGAACTAAGCGCATGCTGATTTTGGCAAAAGCCTTGGCGGGCAGCACAGTTTTGGCGCCTTCCCCGGTGTATCCGCCCCAGATCCCGTTCACATCGAGGGTAGGGCGGATGGAGGTGCGTTCCAGGGTGGTGTATCCTGCCTCACCGTGCAACATGCGGATATCGAGGGCTTTCTTGTACTCCTCTTCGTTGAATGGCGCAGCATTCATTGCCTGGCGTTCGTCCGGGCTTATCGTCAGCACATCGTCATAAAAGCCGGGAATGGTGATGTGGTTGTTCTCATCGTGCATGGAGGCGATCATTTTCGCCAGAATATTGATCGGATTGGCAACAGCACCTCCGTAAAGCCCGGAGTGCAGGTCGCGGTTGGGGCCCTGTACTTCCACTTCCACATAGCTTAGCCCGCGGAGGCCAACGGTGATCGAGGGTACTTCCCTGGAAATCATATCGGTATCGGAAATGAGCACTACATCGCAGCGCAGTTTTTCGGCATTGTCGCGCAGGAATTGGTCCAGGTTGGCAGAACCAACTTCTTCCTCTCCTTCAATGATAAATTTGATGTTGCAGGGCAGGGCATTATTGGCCAGCATGGCCTCAAATGCTTTTACGTGCATGTAAAACTGTCCTTTATCGTCAGCCGAGCCCCTTGCAAAGATTGCACCTTCGGGATGGAGGGGGGTTACCCTGATTTCCGGCTCGAATGGGCCGGTAGTCCAAAGATCGAGCGGATCCGGGGGCTGTACGTCATAGTGTCCATACACCAGCACGGTGGGTTTTCCCGGGGCGGTAATTTTTTCGCCATAGACCACCGGGTGTCCGCCGGTTTCGAGGATAGCGACATTGTCGGCGCCTGAGGTGCGCAGGCTTTCGGCAACAAATTCTGCCGCGCGGCGCACGTCCCCTTTATAGGCGGGGTCAGCACTGATGGAGGGGATACGGAGCAGGTCAAGGAGTTCTTCCAAAAACCGTCCTTTGTTTTCTTGGATGTATTGCTGGACAGGTTGCATAGTTATTAATTTTTGATGAAGATAACAATCTTCTTGAAAGCATGCCCGATCATTGCCTTTGACCGGTCATTTTTTAACAGAATTGTTGCGATAGTTCGGTGCAGCAGGGCAGGTTCACATCAGGTATTTGCGCAGCAAGGCTTCCACTTCTTCCTCTTTGAGGTCTGTCAGCAACCCTCCTGCGTGTGCGAATGCGATTTGCCCGGTTTCTTCTGATACGATGAAAGCAGCTACGCCAAATTTTTCGGTAACACCGACCGCTGCGCGGTGGCGCAGCCCTGCAAACTTTGGCAATTCATTATTTTCGGAAATCGGGAGAATACAACCCGCTGCGATAAGCCGTCCCCGTCGTACGAGCAGTGCGCCATCGTGTAGCGGACCGGTTTTTTGAAAAATACTCTCTACCAGCAGCTCCGAGATCGCTGCATCCAGCTCGGAGCCCGTAGAAGTCACTTCGTCCAGGATGATATCCCGGGTGAGGACGATGAGCGCGCCGATTTTTTGACGGGATAGCCGCAGCATGGCATTTTTGAGGGCCCGGAGATAAATCTCGCGGCCCTCGGGCACGTCGAGGTTACTGTCCAGCCATCTGCCCAGGAAATCCAGGCGACGGCGAAGGGTATTATTGCCGAGATAAAACAAAAACCGGCGGATTTCCTGCTGGAACACGATTACGATAATAATCATCCCGACACTTACGAACTGCCCGAGGACCGCTGCCAGCAGATCCATTTCCAGTTGGTTGACGACTCCCCAGATGATATAAATGATGAGCAGGCCTACGAAGATATTGAAGGCTACATTGCCGCGCAAAAGCCGGTAGATCTGGTACAGCAGCCAGGCAACGATCAGGACATCCAGGACGTCCCATACCCTGATGGGCAGAAAACCGATCTTGAAAAGTAAAGTCATAGCCGTCCCTGCTTTGTGAAGCCACATTGCGGGGTGAAAGATAAAGTATTCGGGCAATATTTCGCACCTTCCGTTTTCTGGCATGCCCGCATACTTTTGTGTTTGGACCGGGATGAGGAGCCATGGGGCAGATAAAGGGAAAAAAGCTTCAAAAACGATGAATTTGGGTTAAAACACAACATTTGGTGATAAAAATACTTTATATTTGTTGAATATGTGTCGGAAATTACCGGCCTGTTGCTTTTGAGAGGGCAAACAAATTACTGGAGAAAGTCCGGGGTTGTGTAGAAGTCGAATCGGTGTGCCGTGCGCAGAATTTTATTTTGAGCGTGTGTCGTATTCCAATTGCTCGTTTGCAGGTATTGGTTTATGATACGCGTTCTGAAACAGGATGCGTCGCCGGCATTGGCCGTGTGTCTTTTACGCCACTCCATTGCCCGATAGGCTTGTCGGGACGGATCTGCGTGGACGGGAGTTCTCCGCCACTTCACTCCGGCCTTCAGGCCCGAAGTTTTGATGAGTCCGGCTAAATCTTTTAGGCTTATGAGAAAGGGGTTATGGCTTTCGGTGGTTGTGCTAGCAGGTGTATATGCCCAGGCAGCTTACGCCCAGGGTGAAATACGTACCAACGAAAAAGGGGAAAAAATCATCGTCCTGCC
>JBMOJO010000332.1:0-3687 GCA_049315745.1 Saprospiraceae bacterium
TCGCTTCGCGAAATCGTGAAAACGACGTGTCTCTCAGAAGAATATTCTGCCGCCGTAGGCGGCAAAAACCTTTTTACACAACCCCGAATGATCTTCAATCCAGTAACTTTTAGGAGAAAGCCTGTCCCGGTGCCTGCTGAACACCTTTATATAAATCTGTTCAGCAGGTTCTCCAGTCGTTCCTGTTGGCCGCTTATGGGCGCCGGTTCGCCTGCTGCATCGGCGATGGCGTAGAGCGCCTCCAGGTCCAGTTTGCCCAATTCGAAATCTTTACCCGGGCCTTCGTCGAAGGAGCGGTAGCGCATCTTGCGCAATTCGAGGTAAGGCGACTCGCGCAGGATGGCATCAGCGGCAAGGAGGGCGCGGGCGAAGGCGTCCATGCCGCCGATGTGGGCGTAAAATAAATCCGCAGGGTCAGTAGAATTCCGGCGGATTTTAGCATCGAAATTGATCCCCCCGCCTTGGAAGCCCCCGGCGCCGAGGATGACCAGCATCGCTTCGGTGAGCTCATAGACATTGACCGGAAACTGGTCGGTATCCCACCCGTTCTGATAGTCGCCCCGGTTTGCGTCTATACTGCCGAGCATATTGGCGTTGGCGGCCACCTGGAGTTCGTGCTGGAACGTGTGCAGCGCAAGGGTAGCGTGGTTGACCTCGATATTCAGCTTGAAATCGTCCTGCAGTCCATATTCCCGCAGAAATCCGATCACCGTCGCCGCATCAAAATCATACTGGTGCTTGGAAGGCTCCATCGGTTTGGGTTCGATAAAAAATGTGCCCTTGAACCCCTGCGCGCGCGCATAATCTCTGGCAATATGCAGAAAGCGGGCCATGTGGTCGAGCTCGCGTTTCATATCGGTATTGAGCAGGGAGAGATAACCTTCCCGCCCCCCCCAGAACACATAATTTTCTCCGCCCAGTTTGATTGTAGCGTCGAGGGCGTTTTTTACCTGTGCCCCTGCCCGTGCCACGACATTGAAGTCGGGGTTAGTGGCGGCGCCATTCATGTAGCGGGGATGGGTAAACAGCGACGCCGTGCCCCAGAGGACCTTTACCCCGCTCGCACGTTGTTTTTCGAGGGCATAATCGGTCACCAGGTCAAGCCGTCTTGCGCTCTCCCCCGGCGTGGCGCCTTCGGCGACCAGGTCAAAGTCGTGGAAACAATAATATGGTATCCCCATCTTGGTGATAAACTCGAACCCCGCGTCCATACGTTGGCGGGCCTGTTCGATCGGGTCGGAGACCTCAGACCAAGGGAAAATCCGGGTAGGCGCGCCGAAAGGGTCGCTGCCGTTGCCGCAAAAAGAATGCCACCAGGCTACGGCAAAGCGCAGGTGTTCCCGCATCGTCTTGCCGCCGACCATCCGGTGCTCGTCATACCAGCGAAAAGCCAGCGGATTGTCGCTCTCCCGTCCTTCGAAGGGGATGCGGCCGATTCCCGGGAAGAACGCTTTGTCGCCCTGTACGAGGCGGATTGTTTCAGGTGCTGAATTGGACATATTGTAAAATTTTATGCGCAAGCAGTTATAAATCAATTCGGTTTGCCTGGGCTGTGCAGCAATCGCTTCCCTATCCCCGGCCCAAAAACCTTGTTCGCCGCTCATCGAAAGCCATTTTCAGGCCGTCGGCATCCTGTGGCAGGAAACCTGTTACGATGCCCCGGGGAGCAAGGCAAGGGCTGCTTTCCATTTTTCATATCCCGCATTGACTGCCGGGGCGTCTTGTGGCGCATAGCGCACGATTGCCTGCAGGGTGTCCATCGCCTCGCCCAGGGAGGAGAATGCCCCGGCGCCTGCCGCCGCTGCCCGTGCTGCGCCATAAGCCCCGGTCGTATCAAATACCTCAATCCGGCTGCCCGAGCAGTTGGCCAGCGTTTGGGCGAAAACTGCAGACTGGAAGAGGTTGTCGTTGCCTACCCGCAGGACTTCGGGCGAAATCCCCATGTCCTGCATGATTTCCATGCCATAAACGAGTGCAAAGGCAATGCCTTCGAGGGCGGCCCGCACGAGGTGCGCAGTGGTATGCCGGTTGAACTCCAGTCCGCTGAAATGTGCTCCCGGGGCGCGGTTGCCAAGTATTCGCTCT
Source organism: Saprospiraceae bacterium (assembly GCA_049315745.1). Classification (GTDB taxonomy): domain Bacteria; phylum Bacteroidota; class Bacteroidia; order Chitinophagales; family Saprospiraceae; genus JADJPL01. The sequence continues at coordinate 2,086 of JBMOJO010000332.1, forward strand.
GCCCCGTTGCCAAACGGCAAAATACAGAGGCCGTCGCTGCCCTCCGGCACCCCGGCGGCCATTTGCTCCAGCGCCTCGTAGCTAAAGCTGCTTCCGGCAATCTGGCTCCGTACCCAGCTATACAGGATACCCGCCCCGTTCAGACAGAGCAACACCCCAATGCGCGGGGCAATAGTCGTATGGTTGACGTGTAAAAATCCGTTGACCCTCGATTGCAAATCGAAAACAGGCCGCTCGGCGATACCGTACACCACCCCGGACGTGCCCCCGGTGGCCGCAACCTCCCCGGGATGGAGTACATTGAGGGACAAGGCGTTATTCGGTTGATCGCCTGCACGGTAGGTCAGGGGGATACCTGCCGGGAGGCCGGTCGCCTCGGAAGCTGCCGGGGTGACGCGCCCCTGTACCTCGAAATTACCGACCAGCGGGGGCAGCAGGGAAGGTTCGATGGCGTAGTGCGACAACAGCATAGCGGCCGGGGTACCCGCAGGAAAATCCCAGAGCATCCCCTCTGACAAGCCGCCGGGCGTAGTCGTCATTTCGCCCGTGAGCCGCATCGCCAGATAATCCCCCGGCAACATAAAGCGGAAGCAACTCCGGTAAACCTCCGGTTCGTTTTCCTGCACCCAACGCAGTTTTGAGGCAGTAAAATTGCCCGGGGAATTCAGCAGGTGCGCAAGGCAGCGCTCCGCTCCGAGCGCAGCAAAGGCGCGTTCCCCAATCTCTGCGGCGCGGCTGTCGCACCAGATGATCGCAGGGCGGAGCGCCTGCCCCGCATGATCAACCATCACCAGCCCGTGCATCTGGTACGCGATACCCACCCCGGCGATCGCATCTGCCCGGACCGAGGTGGCCTGAAGGAGCTTTCGGGTAGCCAGGCACAGGTGCGTCCACCATAATTCGGGGTCCTGTTCTGCCCAGCCCGGGCATGGGGCCGATATGCCCATCTCCGAATCAGGGGATTGGACAACCGCTATTTGCTGTCCGGTAGCCGCATTGACCAGCGCAGCTTTTACCGAAGAAGAACCCACATCATAACCGATGAAAACCATGTGTTTGAGCAATTAGGCCCTAAATTTAACTGCTCCTTTTGGTAAGGACAAAAAAAAAGCCCTCAGCGAGGGCCTCATGCAATAACAAATCATAATCTCATGAAAAAAAGACGACCTAATTCTTATAAAAACCCCCCGAAGGAGGCGCTAACTGCTTTTTGTGCGCGAACAGCGCCCTGCCGATGTTGCCACCAGCAGGGCCGTTGCGCTTTTGTTTGATCATCCCGGCGTGTTACAGGGATGATCGGATAGTGTTTCAAACGAATTTTGGAAAAGTGTTCTTAAGGGACTATAACGAGGTAGAAAACTTCTCTTTTGTTACAGGAACATCTTTTTGTTCCCTTTCATGATGTAAAGATGCACCCACAAATCTCGGATTACAAAGACTAATAATTTGATTTGTTGATTTTATTTTTAATAAAAAATTTTTCAATCAATACATTATCAAGTTATTATTGTTATTTTTTGTTGATTTTTTTTATAAAAATCAATAAAAAAAGTAACTATTTACCAGGGGTATCCGCGGCTTCGCCGCGAAGGATTTTATTTG
>JBMOJO010000333.1:0-3686 GCA_049315745.1 Saprospiraceae bacterium
ACCGAGCTTGATTCATTGATTTTGCTTCGCAAAATCAATGAATCAAGCTCGGTTTCAATATAAAATTCTACCGCCGCAGGCGGCAAGAGGACTTTTTACACAACCCCGTTCACTACTCCGTTTTCTTTATTTGAAAAACCCTGGACAGGTTAAACCCGAATCGGATATCGCCATTGCCCCAGTTACCATTGTTATCGGTGAGATAGGCCCGCTCGTTCATGCCGATAGCATTGGAAAAATGGAGTTGAAAGACGTGACCGCCGGTTTCGATATCCAGTCCGATGGAAAGCGGGTTTAAAGAGGGATCGTTGGGCTCGCGGTTAAAGGCATAGGCATAATCCCAGGTGAAAGCGATCCTTTTGTTTAATTTCAATCGCCCGCCAAGGCTCATGGCATACAGGTCGTTAGGCGTCCGTTCATCTTCAACGACATTTTGGTGCACGAAAACAGGGGCGAGCTGCAGGGAAAAAGCCTCGCTGAATTTGCGCCCGATGAGGAGTTCATGGTAAAACCCCAGGCGTTGTGTGGCAGTAGGCGAGGTAATTCCGGTGAACGGTTCTTGCAATCCGTTGCGCGTTATGCCGCTTACCCAGACGATAGAAACCGGGAAGGGCCGGTCTCCGCCAGTCTGCGCTTTAATGCGGTATTTGGCGAAGGCATCGAGTTCCTTTTTTGAGGTGCTTCTCCCAAACCCCAGGCTCAGGTTGTCGCTAACACCATAGTCGAAGCCAATCCGCATACTGGCCTGGTCGAGGCCAAACAACTGGTAGCCCCCGAGGCTGAGTGGCCCGAACCGGTGGAGGATCCTAAAGTCCAGCACGCCTTCGCGGAGCATTTCTATACTGTGCCCGTTGATTACCCTTGAGCTTTTAAAGGAATTGCGCACGACTTGACTTTCTTCTTCTTCTCCTAATAAGTCGAGTAAACTTCCGCCCTGGGCATGAAGGGTAAAGGTGCTTGACCATAACAAAAGCAGGGTTAAAATCCTGAATTTCATTTTTTTGAATTTTTGTATTAGCTACAGAAAAAGTATTTATTTAGCAGGTCGCTGCACAGAGAAATAATATTCCGTGGGGTTGTGTAAAAAGTCTTTTGCCGCCTGCGGCGGCAGAATTTTCTTTGGATGGAGGCTTGTTTTCCATGATTTCGCTTCGCGAAATCATGGAAAACAAGCCTCCATCCAAATATTATTTGGTGCGAAGTGCCGAATTATGTTTTGACAGGGGCCGTATAAAAAGTCTTTTCATGGCGCTTTGCGCCAAATTTAAATTTGAAACCGACGTGTTTTTCATGATTTTTCGAAGCAAAATCATCAAAAACACGTCGGTTTGAAAAGAAAATTCTGCCGCCGCAGGCGGCGAAAACCTTTTTACACAACCTCTGTCAAAACATAATTCGGCGCAAAGCGCCACAAAACAGATACCAATAAAATCACTTTTTATCGGGCAAAACCTCAAGTTTTGCCTCAATACTCACCTTCGCGGTTTTCGCAATTTTGAACCCCACTACGGAAGGGATTTTTATGTCGTAATCCGCGAGCCCGATTTCAATTTCAGAAACTGCAGTGATTTGCTTATTCCGGACAAGGATATTTCCGCTGGCAGAAATATCCCTGGTGACTCCGTGAATCGTCATTTTTCCTTGTACTTTCACAGGGTAAGCGCCATCCTCTTTCCATCTTACCCGGCCCGGATCGGAAATAGCACCTTTAAAAACCGCTTTTGGAAATTTATCGCTTTCCAGGTAGTTTTCGTTGAAATGCTCCTCCATCAAGGCATTTTCAAATTTAAAGCTGCGGATGCTCAGCGCCCATTCCATCTGTCCACTGCCGGCGTCTATGACACAGGTGGCCACGGTCGTTTTCGCATGGATTTTTTCGATATCGTCCAGCGGGCCATCGGCATCAAAAACGATGGTGGCAGATTTCGTGTAATAGCGCTCCTGGGCCAGAGAAGATGCCGGAAACGCCAGGGCAAATAGCAGGAAAAGCAGGCAGGTACGCATGATCAGTCATTTTTTGCGCCCAGGTCCAGCCATTTTTGGATCTGGTCCAGTTGGCAGGTGGAAAGTTTGGCAGCATTCCGGGGCATTGGGGAAAAACCGGCGAGGTGGCGCATGCTGCCCATGAACGACGGTCTATTGGATAACATCTTCAGTGCATTATAGTTTCCGGTGCGGATATTTCCCTGGGGGGTAGTCCCACTATGGCAACCATTGCAATATTTGGCCATGAGGGGTGCGATGGTACCGGAATAGGTGACTGCATTCAGGTCGCAGGTGGTGGTAGCGATGCCGCAATTTATGGTATTTTTGGCGCCTTCTTCAATCCATTTGGCGATCAGGGCGATATCTGCTTTACTCAACGGATCGTAAGGAAAAGGCGGCATACGGTCTTCCCCAGTCTCTACAAGGGATTCATAAATTTCGCTCTTCCTGTGATTTCGGGGTATGATCCCCTTCATAATCCCTGTGTAATTGGTCAGATCATAGCCATCCTTTCGGTCCAGGGAATTATGGCAGCCACTCTGCGTACAATTGCTTTGGAAAATGGGGAGGATATCTGTTTCAAAACATACTCCAGTGGCTGTCTGTCCGGCCGGATCGGCGGGGACAATTTGCTCGTAGGTGCAATGGGACAAGGGCAACGCAGCGCACAGCAGAAGGATTACAACCTTTCCCAGGCTTTTCAGGTCTTGGTTCATGATCTTGATATTGTTTTTTGTTTGTTCTCGAGGTATTTGCCCCGCTCTTGTAGAGATACGAGGATTTTCTGAGATTTGTTGTCGTGTATGAATAAAGGTAGTATTTCTTTTTACAGTCTATGACTTTGATTAGCCTGAAATTTCCACTTCTGCCGGTAATTAATGGTATTTTTGTTCTAATAGATGAAACATCAATAAATATGCCCGGGACACCGTTAAACCGCAATAAAAGACTAAAAAGCGACAGTTTTTGGCGCCTGGCAATTATCCTCATTTTTTCCTGGATATTGGTAAGCTGGTGGCATCGTTCCTGCGCTCGCCCGCAGCGCCCCGACGCGGTAGAGGCATACGTAGAACGGTTTGGGCCGACCGCTCAAAGGCTCTACGAAATCAGCGGGGTACCGGCAGGGCTGCAGATCGCAGTGGCCGGGCTTGAGACGGGCTGGGGGAGCAGCGACCTTTCGCGGCGTGCCCATAATCATTTTGGTATCAAGGGATCCCGCCGCCATAAGCGTTTATGCCTGCAGACTTCAGAATTCTATGCGCGCCGGCACCGGCGCGTGACCGGGTGCTTTCGCGCCTATGCCCACCCCGAAGAGAGCTATCTGGACTTTTCGCAGTTCCTGCTTTCCAACCCCAGATATAGCGATCTGTTCAAAATTCCTGCCGATGACTTGCAAGCCTGGGCAGACGGACTTCAGGCATGTGGCTACGCTACCGACCCACACTACGCCCGTAAAATCAAACGGGTCATGAAAAGATACCGGCTGGACAGGCTTTAGAGGCGATTGCCTTTTATCAAAGGCGATGTGTGCTTGGCTTGGGGCCTTAAAAGGGAGTATGCCCATTGGTATCCGGGTAAATTGTATTTTACCGCCCGCGGCGGCAGAGTTTTCTCTTTCTTTTGAGGGGTTGTGCAAAAAGGTTTTTTACGGCGCTTCGCGCCGAGTTATGTTTTGAGCGACACGTCGTTTTCACGATTTC
>JBMOJO010000334.1:0-3681 GCA_049315745.1 Saprospiraceae bacterium
AGCCCGGGTGCATGGACAAATCCACCAGATTGTTCAGACCGGAGAAGATCCCCGTTTTGGAGAATTTGCTCACCCCGGTAATAAATACCAGTTCCAGCAGCGTGTCGAGTTCTTTGAGGACGCTGTAGAAACCCTTGAGCAATTCGCGGTTAGCGTAAGCCAATTCGAGGTCTTTTGCCAGGTAGTGGATAATGGGTGCATCGTACTCGTCCACCAACACGACCACTTTGCCGCGGGCGGAGAGCGCGATGATCAGCTCCCGGAACTTATCTCGGGCAGAAGGCGCTTTTAGCTCGATACCTTGCCAGGAGCCGGCCTCCTGGATCCGTTCTGCAAGCGGCTCCTCAAGGCCGCGCTGCTCGAAATTAACATCTTTAAGCGAAAGCCGTATGACAGGGTGTTTTTTGTTCCAATCCCATTTATCCGCTATCCACAGCCCTTTAAACAGCTCTTGGCTACCGCTGTAAAGTTCATGCAGCGTGGCAACGGTGATAGATTTGCCAAAGCGGCGGGGGCGGGAGAGGAAATAAGCGCCCGGGGTGGAGGCAATACGGAATATGTACTCCGTTTTGTCCATGTAAAAGAATCCGTTTTCGATGATTTTCCGGAAATCCTGTAATCCGAGCGGCAGTTTTTTGGGCATGTGCGGTGGCCTGTTTGAGTACAAAGGTACAAAAATTGGCATTCCCATGTTGGGCTGTTATTGCTTCATCCTGTGTATCAATTTAGCAGGTCATCGCTCCGGGAAATAATATTTGGTATACGTGCATTCTGTGTGCGCGTTTGCGCACACAGAATGCACGCATACCAAATAAAATCCTTCGCGGCGAAGCCGCGGTTATACCTGCTAAATAGATACCATCCTGGTATTTAATTAAAACCGCAACCTCAACCCCGCCAGGAAATTGCGCCCAGCCTGGGGGAAAAAGCCTTGTTCCAGAATCGGCTGATTGTCATAGTTGTAGCGGTAAGACCACGCATTGGAGGAATACCGGGCATTGAAGAGGTTTTGGAGCATAAAAGTAATTTCCAAGGCTTCCATGGACTTTACAGCGGCATTAAACCTCAGGCGCAAATTGGTAAAGGAATATGGCGCCAGCGCATTTGCAGGGTCTGAGCGGTTGTCAATAAACTGTCGGCCAATCCATCTGCTCATCCAGGCGATTTCAAAATCTTTTCCAAAGCGCATTTTTTGGCTTCCGCTAAAGGGCAGGAAAGCACATTCAAACCCTGCGATCAGATTAGGGGAGAAGGAGAGGTCGGTATTGCGATAAGTCACGGTGGACTGTCCTTCCCAGATGGTTTCGCCAGATTGTGGGTCGCCGGCATAATTGTCCAGGAAATCTTCGAATGCCCGGATCTTGTTGCGGCTCAGGGTGAGGTTGCCCTGGAGGTTGAGCAGGGGCGATGGCTTCCAGGCCCCGGAGAGCTCTACGCCAAGGCGATAACTCTCCGGCACATTTACCCGGGTATAGGCGCCCACGTCATTGATCTGGCCATTCAAGGCAAGCTGGTCGCGATAATACATATAATATCCGTTAATCTCCCAGCCTGCAGTGGTGCCGGCGTAGCGATATCCGATTTCTGTATCGTACAGGCGCTCTGGCCTGGGACGGCTCTCCGGAGTGGACTGGACGTAGTCGTCGCGGTTGGGCTCGCGGTTGGCGATGGCAAAAGAAGCATAGGCCGTAGTCCGGGCATCGGGTGCGAAGGTGAAACCCATCTTGGGGTTGAAAAAGCGGTGCCGGGCTTCCTGGTCCACATTTCTGCCGTCATTGTCATACCCCAGGAAGCGATAGTCCACCCCGCGCACCTGCATGTCGGCATAGATATGTAAGTTATCGGAAAGCGGCACCAGGGCTTTTCCATAGAAGTTGACATCCTGCTTTAATCCGTCATTTTCATAATATCGGTGGCCGGGAAAGCTGTTAGAAGCATATTGCGCCCAGATCAGATCGCCAAAATGCAGTCCTTCGTATCGGTGGACTGCCCCTCCGGCATTGAAGCTTACACCTCGCCAGGCATATTGCAGGCTGAATAACCCGCCAAAAAAATGGTTGTCGAGCCATAGGCGGCGAACGAGGTCGGTCACTAAGGAACTTCCATTTTGAATGATTGGCTGAAGACCATAGTCCTCCAGTGCTTCATCGGCCTTGTATTGCTCATAAAAGCCCTGTCCGCGGGTATAATGGAGCGCGGCGTTGAGGTTGAGCGAGGGAGAAATTTGCCGGTTGAACAACAACTGGTAATGGGTCTGCCGGTAATCGTCCACTTCATTTTCGTAGGGATCTCCCGGCTTTTCCATACCGGCGGGGTTAAAGGTCCGCGTTTCCCAATCATTCAAAAGATCTGAGGGAACACCATACCAGGCCTGATAGGTGCGTTCGTGGCCCGAGAAGGTGATGAGGCGAAGCATGGAGCGATTGCCGATATAGGCGCCCGAGAGATAATAGGATTCCAGGTTGGAAGACGCACGGTCAATATACCCATCTGACGTAATTTTTGAAAGCCTGCCATCCAGGGTGAATCGCTTGCCCAGGAGCCCTGACCCAAATTCGATATTGCGCTTCCAGGTATTGAAAGAACCGGCGGATACATTGATCTCCCCATAAGGATCATGCTGAACATCAGCAGTATTCAGGTTGATCGTGGCACCGAATGCACCGGCACCGTTGGTAGAAGACCCCACGCCGCGCTGGATCTGGATATCTGCCGTGCTGCTGGCAAAATCTGGCATATTGACCCAATAGACTTGCTGCGATTCTGCATCATTGAGCGGAATACCGTTAATGGTGATATTAATTCGCGTTGGGTCGGTGCCCCGAATACGGATACCTGTGTATCCAACGCCATTGCCCGCATCCGAAGTAACTACCACGGAGGGTGTCCACTGGAGCAGGAAGGGTACGTCCTGGCCCAAGTTGAGCGGCTTGAGCTGTTGTTCGGAAAGGTTGTGAAAAGTCATGGGCGTGAGCCGCTCGGACCGGGTCGCGCGCACGACCAGTTCGTCCACCTGATAAGAATATTCTGCCAGCTCGATATCTGCGCGTTTTTCGGCTTGCCCCTGTGTAATCTCCACAATCTGGGTATTCGTGGCATATCCCAGAAATGAAACCTGGAGGGTATAAGAGCCGGGTACCAGGGCGGTCAAGCGGTAAACGCCATCTTCGTCTGCAGCAGCTCCTTTGCGGATTTCTGCCAGCCATATATTTGCGCCGGGCAGGACTTGACCCTGTGCGTTGCGGACGGTCCCGGAAAGGGTGGCCTGTCCGGATAGTCCAGTGAGCGCCGATGCCATGAGGCATAGGGCGCATCCGATCATCAACTTTTGCATGTGTATGAATGTGCGGCAAATCAATCCGCTGCCTTCGAGGCGTCGCAGCGCTTTCAACAAAGAACCCAACTTGAGAGGACGATGGCTGTTGAAAGTCCTCATTTCCCTTTCCGGCATTGCCCGGACAGGTTCTATGGGTATGATCTCAGCCTTTGTAGTTTTGTTGCAAAGGCACCCCAAATGAGATGTGCAAAGGTAATGTTTTTTCCGGAATATCTGGCATGCAATAGACGACGGAGAAGATGCTATTGAGCGCTGTTGTCTTAAAAGTTTGGGGTTTTGTAAAAAGGTTTTTTTTACGGCGCTTCGCGCCGAATTTTATTTTGAGCGACACGTCATTTTCACGA
>JBMOJO010000335.1:0-3665 GCA_049315745.1 Saprospiraceae bacterium
CTCAGAAGAATATTCTGCCGCCGTAGGCGGCAAAAACCTTTTTACACAACCCCCATCCAATGAAAATTTCGCCGCCGAAGGCGGCAAAAGACTTATTGCACAAGCGCATACGCTTTTGATAGAGACCTGGTTTCCAGATTTCGCAAAACGAAATCTGGAAACCAGGTCTCACCCCTTATACACTTTGCCTAACCAGGGCAGTCCATCTTCAAACCATATTTTGACAAGATAAAGCCCTTTGGGCAGGTCATCTATTGGGATATCCTGTGCATTGCCCTGTACCGTTACCTGTTGGAGCAGTTGTCCTGAAATGTGGAAAATCTGGACCGAGGTAATTTTGTCCTGCGCCTGTACCGTGAAGACTTGTTTTGCAGGGTTAGGGAAAACCTTTACGCCCCTATCCTCCTGTTGCCGTTCCCTGACCCTGGTAGCGCCACACTCCAAATTATTGAGGTATTTCCATATTTCATTATTCATGAAGGCAGGAACAGGAAGACTGCTGGGCGCATTGCCCATTCGGAGCATTACCAACTGCTGACTGGGGACGACATTCAGGAACTGACCGTCCCTTCCCATCGCCACGATCATATCTGCCGGTCCATTTATGTTGAAAAATCCGTTGAATACCGTCTGAGGGCCTGGGAGCATATAACCCTGCTTTCCGTTCAGCCACCATAAATAACCATAAGACAGGTTGATATTCTGAGAGGTATTGACCATTTGCCTGAAGTATGCCGTATCTGTCATTACTGCCGTTTCGCCCCACTTTCCCTGATTGAGGATCAACAGCCCAAACCGCGCCATACTTCTGGCAGTACTGAAATACACATTATTATAGCCTACCTGAAAAAACGCCCCGGTCATACCCGTCGGAATTTTCAATTTTTGGGTGGCATAGGTATTGAGGGTCATCCCTGTAGCGGCTTCAATGACCTGGTCGAGGAGGGTATAGGGCCCGTTGTGGTAGGCCCAGCGGGTACCGGCATCGGCTTTATACCGCAGGCAGGTATCAAGCGTGCAGTAAGGATCGCCCACCCCATCATCGAGGCCCGAGGTCATAGTCAGTTGATGCCTTATTGTAATTTTATCTTCCTGCGTAGGCGTACAATCTGTCCAGCCTTTTCCGAGATATTTCGAGGTGGGGTCCTGGATAGAGAGCTTCCTTTCCTGTTGGGCGATCCCGACCATGAAAGACGTAATCGTTTTCCCTGCAGACGCCCACTGCCAGGCAGTGCTTTGCGTATGAGTACCAAAGTATTTCTCCAGCACGATCTTCCCCCCTTTGAGGACGATAAAAGCTTTGGTGTTATTCGCCTCCAGATAAGCATAGAGACTGTCAATTTTCCATTGGCACCAGTTGAGCGATTCAGGGGAAAGTGTCTCCCAGGCATTCCCTGAAACCGGCGGAAAATAAAGGGATTGTGACGCTGAGCGGATCAGGGAAGTCGTCAGGAGCAGGATAGTAAGCCATTTTTTCATCGGAACGGGTTTTACAGGAGCGGATCAGGCCGGCAACTGAAGCGTTACCCTTGACCGCCCTGCCTTGGAAAACAGATACTCATCAAGATAGACTACGAATGCCCCCTTTGGTTTAATGACGATGTGGTAATTTTCCGCACTTATACTCCACCGCAACAGGATTTGTGCAAAGGTGATTTGATAAAAAAGAGTAAGCACGGTATCTTTGTAATGGACTAAAAAACAAGTACCAATGCTTGTGCTCAACATCAGCGATGCCGAAGTTCGGCTAAAGCCGGAGTGGGGTCTGTAATTTTTGTTGAGGTTGTGTAAAAAGTCTTTTGCCGCCTGCGGCGGCAGAATATTCTTCTGAGAGACACGTCATTTTCGCAATTTCGCTTCGCGAAATCGTGAAAATGACGTGTCTCTCAAAACATAATTCGGCGCGAAGCGCACATAGTAACTTGCCTAAAACAGCCTGGCTATTGCAAAAGATCTATCTTTTCCCTGAGCTTCTCGGAGAAGAGATGCAAGTAATCGGGGATATTTTCTTCAACAGGATCTATCCGCCACGTTTTTATCCTGCCATTTTCTGCATATTGCAGCAAGAATCCACCTTGATCGGCACAATTGGGACATCCAAAAGTGGTATCGCCAGTTTGAAGCAGTTGGTTCGGAAAAATATCTTTTAATTCCCGGACCTGACGGAATTTATCCTCACCGAGCAACAGGCTGAAATTAAATGCCGTTCCGGAGAAATCGTCCCTGCTGTCTTCAAAGAGTTGGTCTTCAGTTAGTTTAAAGGTTTCTACACATTGCTCGCCGATGCACTTTCCATAGAAGTGCCCAAAAATCAGATAATCGCCCTTTTCCAACTTCAGCCCTTCTTCTTTTTCGCAGGTTGAAAGGAGGAACAAGGACAGGAAAAACAAAAGCATGGATCTTAAATACATTTTTAATAAGTTTTATCGCTACTATTTACCAGTGGTATCCGCGGCTTCGCCGCGAAGGATTTTATTTGGCCTGCGTGCATTCTGTGCGCGCGTCCGCGCGCACAGAATGCACGCAGGCCAAACATTATTTCTCGGGGCAATGACCTGCTAAATAGATACGTTTTATCCTCCTTTTTCCCTTTTTCCCAAAACCGGCACTACCTCTTGTAATTTCTGCAACGCATATCCGGCCTGTGGCGTCGGGCGGGCATCGGCGGTTTGCAGCAAATTGAGCAAGTAGAGGAATTTTTCCTGAAGGCCGACGATCGTTTCCTTCTCTCCAGGGGTATCATAGATGCTCCCATAAAGAATATCCCCGCCACCCGGACTGCCATTGCCCCGCAAGGCAAGTAAAGCCTGACGCCGCACCTCGGCAAGGGAACCACTAAGTTGCTGATCAATAGATTCCCGAAGGACTTGGAGGCGGTGATAGGCGGTATAACAAGCCATGGAAAAATCCGTCTGGAGCTGAATATCCTCTGCACCGGCCTGCACACGGGGGTCAAGCCGTACCTCCAGGGCCGATTCCATGATCCTGCCATCTATATTCAGGCGCACGGTATATTTTCCAGGATGCACAAAAGGGCCATCGGGCCCGCTGGGGGTATTCCCAAACACAGCCGCAATCGCATATTGTCTTTCACTTCCACGGGGAGGGGCATAGCGGAGGTCCCAGACGAAGCGATGGTGGCCTGCTGTTGTCCCAATGCGTTGTGCAGGACGAAACCAGTACGTCGGATACTGATAATTGTTGGTATCTGGAATTTCTTCCTGGTCGGCAGAAGAAAAACGGCGTACGGGCATACCCTTGGAATCCAGTATTTCTAAGGTGACAAGGCCTACACTCGCAGGAATATAGTAATCCAGAATGGCACCATCCGGAGGGTTTTGCCCTGTTGGTTCCTCCGGTGGCAAGGGGGTATCGGAGAACATATTCCAACGGACGCGATAAGTTGGGACAGGTTTGCAAAGAAAGGCGGTTTTACCTGCCACAGCTTTAGCGATTTCCCGCAGAGGGGCGATATTGTCCAAAATCCAGATCGAGCGTCCGTGGGTCCCAATTACGAGGTCATTTTCGTGGATGACCAGGTCGCGAATGGAAGTAGCCGGCATATTGAGCCGCAGCGACTGCCAGTTTTCGCCGTCGTCCACAGAGAAAAAGACTTCCCGCTCTGTACCTGCAAACAAAAGCCCCGGCTGTTTGGGGTCTTCCCG
>JBMOJO010000336.1:0-3646 GCA_049315745.1 Saprospiraceae bacterium
AAAATACACAAAGCAGTATGTTCAGGGATTTAGACCGGGTCTATGGAAAGGAGTCGTTTGAGAAGCCCTGGTAAGCAACAATTAACATGCTGCGTCGCTTTATTGATATCTCGGCTTTCTCCCCAAAAATCGAATGGCTTTTAGCCGATGATGATTTGGGTCAGTGGGCCGACCTAGAGTCCTGTATAAAATGGCTTTGGGAGACGCTGCCACCTTACGAACCCCTTCCGCTTGCCTATCAGCCCCAGACCATGGTAGCTGAAGACCTTTCGGAGGAGCTCCGTCTGATGGAACAACAGGAGCTGGTTAAGTTTTGCAATATTTGGCTGCAAAGTATGGTCAGGGCAGATAATCCGCTACGGGAAAAAGTGGCGTTGTTCTGGCATCATCATATCCCCAGTTCCAGCGGACGACTACCCGATCACGGGCGCTTGCTGATAGAGGAATACCGAAAATACGGATTGGGTAGGCTGAAAGATCTCCTGAATGCCGTACTGTCGTCCTCGACCATGATGTGGCACTTAGACCTTTTTGGCTCGCATAAAAATAACCCGAACGAAAACTTTGCCCGCGAGTTTATGGAGCTGTTTACCTTGGGCGAAGGGCACTATTCGTTAAAGGATGTCAAGGAAGCTGCACGGGCGTTAACAGGGCGTTATTTTGACAAGAAAAATTACCCATACCAGGCATATTTTGACCCGAGTATATTCGACGACGGGGTAAAAACCATTTTAGGCGAGACAGGGAATTTGGGGGGCGAAGAATTTATCGAGATTATCCTGGGGCAGGAGCAGACAGCCAGGCATATTTCCCGGGCTGTCCTGCGTTTCTTCTTTTCCGATAACCCGACGGATCAAATGGTCGAATCGTGTGCGCAAGCCTATTTTAGCAGTGGGTATGAAATGCGGGCATTGCTGGAGTGTATGTTCAGACACGAAGCATTTTTGAACCCGGATTATATAAAAAGCAAAGTAAAGACCCCTGTTGAGCTATTGGTCGGTTTCCAGCGCCAAACGGGATTACGAACAGTAGGCATGAAGACGGCTTACCAGTTCCTGATGAAGTGTGGACAGATCCTTTTTTACCCGCCTACGGTGGCGGGCTGGCCGGGTGGCGAAGACTGGCTGCAGGGCGATCGCCTGCTCCACCGGCTTTTTCTACCCGGGGCGCTGATTGCAGTTGCAAACCGTCAGGTGCCCAAAAGCAGCCTGGCGTATAAATTGTCCAGCAGGGTTTTTGAGCCATCAAAGCGTGGCTTTCGTTACATCGCCGATGCAAAATGGGATAAAGCCATGTTTTATGCTGCGCTAAACCGGCACGGGGTCCCGGTATCGCAATGGATTTTAGGGGAAATTCATGCCGAATCGGGATTGGAAGCGTGCCTTCAGTATCCGGAATATCAATATTGTTGATGGACAGGAGAAAATTTTTCAAAACTTCTGCCTTAGCCGGAATGGCGCTGAGTTCAGGTGTGACCGGGAGTTCCTGCATGGGCCCTGAGGCACTTCTACCCTTTAGCGGAAAACGCTTGGTCCTGGTCAAACTTTCCGGGGGTAACGATGGGCTTTTTGCCCTTAGCCCCCGGGAGCACGATATAATTGATGCTGCCCGCCCTACCCTGGCCAAAGCGGCAAAATCCAACGGTATTGGGGTATTTGAAGGATGGCTGCTCAATTATTATCTGAGGGATCTTGAGCCTTTACTCGGCAAGGGCGAACTGGCCCTCCTGCCCTTCGTCGGCTATCCCTCTCCGAACACTTCGCACTTCAAATCTTCAGAAATCTGGGATGCCGGTTTCCTTCCGGGGGAACAATTCGAAAAGACCGGCTGGATCGGCCGACTGCTGGATGCCGGAACACTGGCCATACCCGGCAATGATGCCCCTGCGATATCCCTGGCAGATTCCGAAGCACTCGTGATCAAAGGATTACGAAAACAGGGAATAAGTTGGAACGGCAACGAACCGCTGGAGTGGTACGAAGCAGACATCAGGCATTGGATGAGCCATCACCGCCACAATAGGATTGCCGGACAGGTATTTAAAGCCTATTCTACCCTGCACAACCTGTCTGACATTACACCGCAAGCCGGCTTCCCCGCTTCGTCTTTGGGTAATCAATTGGCCAGAGTCGCTTCTATGATCCATAAAGACAAGCCCTACAGAGTTTTTTATACGGTACAAAGCGGGTATGATACCCACTATGGTGCAGAAGAACGCCTCAAGGAATTATACGTAGACCTGGGCGCATCCCTTGCCAGATTTGCCAGGGTTCTAAAAGCCAGTGGTCATTGGAAAGAGACATTGGTACTGGCGTATTCTGAATTTGGGCGTACGATTGATGAGAATGCAAATTTAGGCACAGACCATGGTGCAGCCGGACTTTGCTTCCTCTTAGGGGATAACCCCATCGTGCGGCAATATACCGGGATAGTCCCGCAGATTAAATTCACGGCAATTGCAGGGGAAATATTTTTGGGGCATGATATGGATTTCAGGGAAATCTATGCGGTATTAAAATCAGGATGGCTGGTTTGAAAAAATCTGTACTTTAATTTTATCCGAATCAATGACAATAGCCTTCAGGGTTGACGATATTTACTTAGATGGAAGCGATTTTGAGTTTAAGCTGCTCGCGCTTTTTCAAAAATACCGTATCCCGCTTACGCTTGCGGTAATTCCGTTTAATAAGGAAGGACAGCCCATCGTACACGCTTTGGATGACCGGATAGCCGCTTTGCTGAAAAGCGGTAATTTTGAAATCGCGCTGCATGGATTCAGCCACAAAAAAAACAGCTTGTTTTCAGAATTCAGGGATGTTCCTTTGGAGGATCAATCTGCCTGGATTGAAATGGGGAAAAAACACCTGGAGCAGCTTACGGGACTAAACGTTAGGACTTTTGTGCCACCCTGGAATACCGCAGATGAAAATACCCTTCAGGCGCTGACCAGCTCCGGGGTCGGCCTGATTTCCGGGGATATTCAGTTGTATAAGTCCCTTGCGACGATTACCGCAATTCGAAATATCCCCTACTCGATTGAGCACCTCTATTTTTTTTCGACCATTTTTTTTCGACTCCTCTTGTTTTGTTCAACCCTTCCTTTTTTCAAAAATCTTGTCGTGGTTGTGCTGTTCCATCCATATAATATTCTGGAGTGGAAAACCGATGGGACATATTTTAGCGGCTTTAAAAAGCGCTTTGGTATTTCCTTTGCCAATTTGGAAGGCCTGTTATCAAGGCTGGGGGGTATTCGGCACGTTCGCTTTATGACGCTTAATGAGGTTAATTTTGACTTGGATTTGTCAAGGTTTGCTACGATCGGCAAATTATATCAGTTAGTTTACCGCCGCCCTTTATATCTGTTCAGTGCATATTTCAGTGGATTGCCTCCGCGAAATATACCGCAGGTTTGAGGGTTTATATTAAGCTTGTTGAGACGGAATACCCTTGGGCAAAGGGGCTCTTTTTCGCCCACTCAGCCTGGGGGCTGTCCCATGAGTGTTTAGGGATTGTATAATAAGTTTTTTCATGGCGCTTCTCGCCGAATTAAAGTTTTGCCGGGGTTTTGTAAAAAGTCTTTTTTGCCGCCTACGGCGGCAGAATATTCTTTTGAGAGACACGTCATTTTCACGATTTCGCTTCGCGA
>JBMOJO010000067.1:0-16266 GCA_049315745.1 Saprospiraceae bacterium
TGACCTGTCTCTCAAAATACAATTTGGCGTGAAGCGCCGTGAAAATCCGTAGAGCCGTGCGGCTCTACTTAAAATCCGAAGGCGATTTGCCGAATCTTTCTTTCATTATCCGGGCAAAATATTGGGTTGTTTTGAAGCCCACGGCATAGCAGACTTCTGCTACCGTTGAATAAACCCTCGCTTCGAGCAGTTGGCGCGCTTTGTGGAGGCGTGCCTCGGTAATATATTGGTTGGGGGTAAGGCCGGTGTAGGTTTTAATTTTATAATGGATGGTGCGTTCCGAAGCGTTCATTTTAGTTGCAAGCTGGAGGATAGAAAAGTTGGGGTCCCCCAGGTGTTGGTTGACGACTTCTTCGAGTTGTGACAGCCATACCTGGTCGTAACTTGGAAGCTTTGGGATATCTTCTGCAGCGGGGTTTTCCGAGGAGAAAGCTTGCCGGGCCGAATATCTTTCGAGGAGCTTATGCATACGCACCAGGAGTTCCTCCTGAACAAAAGGCTTGCAGAGGTAATCATCCACACCGAGGCGCAAGGCATGGAGGCGATCCTGGGGTTCGTTAAGGGCGGTAAGGAGGATGAACGGCATCGCCGGATGTGATGCTTTTACCCTTTCGAGTAATTGGAAGCCATCCATTTCCGGCATCATGACATCGGAGAGTATGAGGTCGCAATGTTCGTTGTTCAGGAGATTGAGGGCGGAATGGCCATTGCTTGCCGCCAGGACGTGAAAATTCTGGTTTTCGAGGATATCCCGGATAAAATATGCCAGGTCGCGGTCATCTTCTACGAGCAGGACGGTATAAGGCATATCCTGGGCTCCGGCCGTTTGGTTTGAAGGCTGGTTTATGGCTGTATTGTCCGGGGCGGAGTAACCCTGTTCTGCAGGCGGGAGGCCGGATTTGACAATTTTAGGGGTGACCGTCAGTGTAAAGGCGCTGCCGGATCCTTCTGCGCTCCTGGCCTCGAGGGATCCACCCAATAGTTGGGCATATTCCCTGCAGAGCGCCAGCCCAATTCCTGTGCCGCCCTGAACGGCTTTTGAGGGCGATTTGGACTGGAAATAGCGGTCGAAGATAAAAGGCAAATCCTCGGGAGAAATCCCCGCGCCGGTATCCGATACGGTAATTTTGAGCTTTTCCCCTTCTGATGAGGCCCTTATTTCGATAAGCCCTCCCTCAGGAGTGAATTTAATGGCATTGGACAGGAGGTTGTTGATGATTTTTTCCCACTTTTTGTGATCTAACAGTAAGTTGAGGTCATTTGGGCATTCATAGTGTAAGACCAGCTTCGCACCGCGCCAGGCGGCATAGGTCTGGAAGGGCTCGATGAGGTCAGAGAGGAAGTTATGGAAATTGGCCGGCGATTCCTCGAGGATCAGGTTATTGTTTTCCATTTTTGACAGGTCGAGGAGTTCCTCGACCATCTGGAGCAGCTTGTGGGCATTTTTCTTAATGGTATGCAGGAATTCCGCTTTCTTTTGTCCCTCTACTTCGCCGCTGATGATTCGGTCGAGCGGGCCCAGGATTAGGGTGAGGGGGGTGCGGAGTTCGTGGGTGACATTGGCGAAGAAGCGGGATTTCATTTCGTCCAGCGCCTGTAAGGACCGGGCTTGTTCGGCGATGGTTTGTTTATCCGCTTCGATCTCCCGTGTTCTTTTGCGCACTTCTTTTTCGAGCTGGAGGTTGGCAGCGATAAGCCGGCGGTTGCGCCAGATGCCGGCCCCCCAGGCGATTGCGAGGGTGAGGAGGAAAAATCCGGCGACGAAAGGCCAGCGGAGATAGAAGGGTGCATTGACTTGAATCGGTACTTCCAAATTTTTTTCCGACCATTCGGTTCCGCCGAAACCATACTTCACCTGGAGCTTGTTTTTTCCATAGGGCAGGTTCCCCAGACGTATTACCGGAGATTTTTGTACGATCCACTCTTTTTGCAAGCCTTCGATTTTCCAGGCGTACTGCAGGCGTTCTGCATCGTTGTACAAGAGGGGCGATACCCGGATATCGAGATAGGCATCGGTGGGCTCAAGGGAAAATTGGGCAATTTTTCTGCCGTACTTTACCTGGTCCTCGTAAATCCCTTTGCGCAGGTTGAATGCCCTGGCAGCCATGATGTAGAGTTGTTGTTCAGCATATTGAGGTGCCGGGACCTCTTCGGGATCAAACCAGGTTATGCCATTAATTCCCCCAAAAAACAGCCTCCCCCGCCCATCCTGATAATGGGATAAAGAATTGAACTCGTTGTCGGCAATCCCATCGCTTTTAAAAAAGGTTTGTACGCTTCCCGTGGAAGCATCCATACGCATCAGCCCGAAATCGCTGGGCATCCAGAGATAACCTTTCTTGTCGGCATAAATGGCGTGGATGTTATTATTGGAAAGGCCACTATTTTTGTTGTATATTTTGGATTGATTGAGCCTGGGTTCCCAGTAAATCAACCCTGCCCCTTTGGTAGCGATCCACAAGGCCCCCTTGGAGTCTTCGTAAATATGCTGGAGCCGTTCATAGCCCAATTGTGGGGAGGGCAGAAAGAATTTTTCCTTCACCTGTCCGTCCTGTCCCAGGAGAAAAAGCCCTTTGTTCGTACCCACCCACAGCCCTTGGGTATTTTCGTGAAAGGTTACGGCCTCCGTACCTTTCAAAGCAAAGTTACTGCTTTGTTTTGAAAGGGGGTCAATGCGAAGGACCCCGTTTTCGGTGCCGACCAGCAATCCGAAACGGCGGCTTTTGAAGAAGGCAAAGACATCCGAGGTGGCTTTACCGGAAATTTCAAAACTTTGGCCCCGGTTTATTGAAACATATTGGATAGGCTTGTAATGCGCACCGATCCAGAATCCGTTTCCATCCTGCAGCATGGCAAGTCCAATGGTATTGTAAGAATGTTGAAAGGAACGCACACTTCCATCGGCCAGGGTGATGGTTTTAGCACCTGAATAGGCATTGGCGTATAGTAATCCATCCGCTACCGCCATACCCCTTATAGAATGGGTGGGCAAATCTTCGGAGAGAAAGGTCCTGAATGGCAGGGGTTGTTTGAATTCCAGCTTATAGAGGCCGTTGGGGTTGCTGCACCAGATTGCATTGGACCGATCGAAGTAAAAAATGTTGACAGTCTGTACATCGGGGAATTGCGCACTGAGGTCATAGACTCGCTGGTTTTTTAAATTATGGAGCCAAAATTTGCCTGCCCGGTTCTTAAGCAACCAACCATACCGCAGGGATTTCTGGATTTCGTTCATCGGAACGAGGTCATTATTCCAATAGTTTTCCTCGTCAAAACTTCCTGGTGCGGCGTGGATTTTACCGGATTTGTTGCTTAGTTGGTAAGCCTTAATTTGTTTAAGATCATCTGTGGATTTATAATAGACGCTTAAAGTGAGGTTTTGGTCTGGAGCTGCAACATATATTTCATTATCGCGAAAAAAAAGGCTATCTGTAACCATACATTTTTCATCCAGTAGGGTTACCGCTTTTTTTTGCGGATGGATTACCCAAAAGCCATTTTTTGCGGGCACCCAGGTTAACCCGGCCTCAAGTTCGGGGCTTCGCCAATAAAGCTTTCTCCATCGCCCATCATACAAATACCCTTCTTCGTTGTTGCCAATCCAGATATTGCTTCCCAGGTTGTAGAAAATGAGGTTTCCGGAATTCAAGGGGATTTCGATCGGCTTTTTTTCGCCCAGATATTCGTGTAGCGGGGTGGTGCGGTCGGTAAGGGGGTTAAAGACTTCCACATAGACCAGGTTGCTCCGGGTTTTGACCATCCAGATGTTGGCATGCACGTCTTGTGCAAGGCGCACGATCCTGCTCGCATTGGGCTGCCGGTTGGCACTGCCCACCAAATGGAATGTATGCCCGTCGAAGGTAAAGAGCCCGGCATTGGAAGCCAGCCACATCAGGCCCTTTTCGTCCTGGAGGTAGGCGTTGATGTTCCAGTCGGGGAGCCCATCTTTCTTATTCCAGTAGTAACGGGTCGGCGCCAGGGGCGACTGTGCATGGAGGGGTTGGCAGAAAAACCATAGGGATATGACACTGAGACAAAGGACAAGGAGTGGGGGAAATTTGCGCATTGGTAGAATTGAAAAATATAAGTGGTTAGATTACGAATTTATAAATATTACAGAAAAGCTATAGGATGAAAAGGTCTTTTTATCACAGCTTGCAGTTTAATCATGTACGATTTGCAGGTTTGTTATGGTTGTTGCCGGAATGGTTGGGGTAATTGCTTCCGACGATTTTGGCGCCTTTCGCATTTTGCAGTTTTCAATCCACTTATTGCAGAGTTATTTTCACGTCGCATAGCACTTTTGCAAAAACAACAGCACTATGCGATCTTTAGTCTTCACCTTTATCCTTTTTGCGGGTTTCCTTCCGCGACTCTGTGCGCAGTCGCAGCCTCCGATGAGCATCCAGGGGACTTTAAAAAATTCCGATGGCACATCAGTGGCCGATGGCAGGTACAACTTTACGTTCAGGTTATATACCGCTTCGGGCGGCGGCACGGCGATCTGGACAGAGACCCAAAACAATATCCCCGTGCGCGGCGGGGTTTATAGCGCACAGTTGGGGAATATAGTCCCCATTAACATTGCCTTTACAGAGAATATGTTTCTCGGCACTACGGTGGGCACAGGGGCCGAGCTGCTTCCCCGCACCCGTCTGACCTCCTCTCCTTATGCGTTGTATGCGTTCAAATTGGGCAATGCGATACCGATTGGTTTCGTAATGCCTTTTGCAGGGGCATTGGACAAGGTACCTACGGGCTGGATGCTCTGCGATGGGCGTGCACTGAAGAGTACGGAGTATGCCGAGCTGTTTTCGGCAATCGGCCCGATCTGGGGCAATGGTTCCACAGGCGCCGGCGCCGGAGCAGGGACGGATTTCAACCTGCCGGATTTGCGCGGCGAATTTGTGAGGGGCACAAGCGCAGGGGCGAATGCCGGGGCACAGCAGGCATCGGCAACTGCCCGTCCTACAAACCCTTTTACCGTTGCTGTCGATACAGCGGGCAGTCATACCCACACCCTCAGTAGTCTTATTGCCCAAGGTCGCGTAGATGGTGGAAATAACGCCAGGTGGCCCTGGAATGCGAACGGCTGGTATTCAGGTGGCAGGACACCCACCTACCAGATTCGGAATTATCAATTTCCAATCACTGGGTTGCACACGCATACGGTGCCGCAACTGACCGGGGGCGACAAGGAGACGAGGCCGCGGAACATCGCGATGGGATATCTGATAAAGGTCAAAGACTGAAATCAAATAAATTCGACAATCATTACCGATAAAAGTCAAAATATGGCTATGAAAAATATACTCAAAATAAGCAGTTTATTGTGGTGCTTTGCCCTTGGGGTTCCGGCAGCAAGTGCCCAAGAGCTCCCCGTAGTGATTCAGGGCGTATTGAAAAATGCCGATGGTACGGCCTTTGCGAACGGTACCTACTCCCTCACGTTCAAACTATATCTTTCCTCCGAAGGGGACGCTACACCGATTTGGTCGGAAACCCAAAATAACGTGCGGGTGGACGCAGGGATATACAGTGTGGCTTTAGGTGCGGTAGAGCCTATACGATTACTGTTTGACAAGCCCTATTTCCTCGGTGTTTCGATTGGGGATTCCCCGGAGCTCCTTCCGCGGTCGGAATTGACAGCGGCCCCATCGGCGCTCTTTGCCACCAGGGGCGGAGGCGGGGTAGAATCTGGCCAGATCATCCCTTTCGCGGGTTATTTCAATAAAATACCCTTCGGTTGGCTCCCCTGTGACGGACGGGCGCTGAAGAGCAGCGAGTATCCCACCCTCTTTGCTGTGATCGGAACGATTTACGGCAATGGCACCACAGGTACGGGAGCGGGTAACGGCACCGACTTCAACCTTCCCGATTTCAGCAATCAGTTTTTGAGGGGGGTCAATGACGACCGCCTGCCGAATTATCAGCGCGATTTAAATTCCAAAGAGGGTTTTTTGACTGGACTGCCAAAAAAGCCATTCGTGGGTACGTCCACTACCGATGGAGCGCATAATCATAGTGCCACCACCTATCGATGGCCCTACAAAAGTGATCGCAAGGCCAGCTGGCCTGGGGGCTCCCTGATTTCGGGCACGCTAAGTGCCGCTGGCGTAAGTACCGCAGGTTCGCACGGTCATTCGGCATCAATAACTGGTGGAGGGGATCTTGAGACCCGCCCAAGGAACCGGGCGCTCATTTTCTGTATCAAGATTTGAGCAGCTCATGCCGGATTAATTTCAAATTGGCATTTCGCGGGAATACATACCCTGAAATGTATAATAATGATAAATATAACATTATGAACGATATGTTTAGATATGTCCTATTGATTGCCGGAGCCTTGTCCTTCGGCCTTCCCAGCACCTGGGCGCAGGATATTCCCATCAGTGTCCAGGGCGTGGTGCGGAATTCAGATGGTTCGGTATTTCCCAATGGCAACTACACCCTGAAATTCAGGATTTATAAGTCCCTAACGGGTGGGTCTGCAATCTGGACGGAAGAACAAAAAGATATCCCTATAGCAGGCGGGGTATATAGTGCGCTGCTCGGCAACGTCACCCCGCTAAATATTGCCTTCAACCAGGATTTATACCTGGGCGTGTCAGTTGACGGGGGCACGGAGCTGAACCCGAGGGCGCGTTTCACCGCTGCCTCTGCCGCGCGCTATGCCTTCCGCTCCCCGACCGGGGCGCCGGTCGGGTTGATTACAGTTTTTGGAGGGCCTAAGGTACAGATACCGGATGGCTGGCTGTATTGCGATGGGCGCGCGCTGAAAAGCGCAGATTTTCCGAGCCTGTTCGCTGTAATTGGCACTACCTATGGAAACGGTTCTTCAGGCCTGGGGTCAGGTGGTGGTACGGATTTTAACCTCCCTGACCTGCGCAGTGAGTTTATACGCGGGGTAGATGCCGGAAGGGGGGTTGATTCCAGCCGGACCGTCGGTTCTATTCAGGATTGGTCCACCGCTGTCCCCTCGGCCGGCAGCCAGTATATTTTTTCCCTGGTCTTTGATGGTTTCCACTTCCATATCTTAGATAAAATCGTAAATAGAAATACCGGGGAACCGATTGGGGCGGAAGATAGCAGTGGTTATGTAAGCGGTGCCTCTTATTGGAATGACTTCCAAACGGGAGGGTTGGGATCACTTGGTGTAAATTTGAGTGGGAGCCACAGCCACAAGGTAACTATCACCGGTGGAGGGGATGCAGAAACCCGACCGGTTAACACAGCGGTTCATTTTTTCATCAAATTTTGAAAGCAAATTATTTGCCCAAACCCTGCATTTCGAATAATAAAGCATTCTATCCATGAAAAAATATATACTTTTTGCCATAACCGGCCTGTTGACCGCACTTGGGAGCTTGCAGGCACAAAGCGTGCGCTATATCCGCATCGCCCAAAACAGCAGCGGAACTTCGGATTCCCTCCATTTGGCCGAAGTCCGGGCAATTGCGAGTGGTACGGGTGTAAATGTCGCGCTGAACAAAACCGTCACTGTTGACGCCGAAAGGGTCGTTTTTCCCAAAGCCAACTATGTTGATGGCGATCCGGAAACGATTGGTGGCAGCGCTGCTGCAGGCAGAACGGCTTTCGTAGAGATTGACCTGGGAGCGGGTTTCGACCTCGATCGGGTCGAAATCGTGAATCGCTATTCGGCGTCCGCCAACGTGGCCATGCGTGCCCGAAACCTGCAGCTCACGCTGCGGGATGCCAATGGCGATCTCCTCTCATCTATTGCGGTTGATGCTTATCAGGAAAAAGACGAGGCGCTTACCACGATTTGGCACTTTTTTGAGCAGGCGCCCGATATGCGTATTCTCAGGGATTGTCCTACAGCCTCAAATGCCCGCCTGTTCTTAAGCAAAAATGCCGGTTCCGCCCTCGAATTTACCGGTGAGGCCGGTCAATCGGTATCGGTTCCGTCGGCATTGCCGATCGGCAACCAGGACTTTACCCTTGAAATGTGGGTAAAAATACCCCTTGTGGGCCAGGGCGGGCTGACGGCCTCCGAAAAGGTCGGCACCCTGGTCTCTACTACAACCGACGGGGGCAACGTCATCTGGTCTATTAACGAAAATGGCCAGCTCAGTATGGACTGGGCAGGCACGACCGCTACGGGTACGACCGATCTGCGGGACGGGCAATGGCACCACCTGCTCTTTACACGCGATAAAGCGGCAAATACGTTCGAAGGTTATCTGGATGGCGCTACGGAGCTGAGTGCGGCTACAGCGGGAGCGGACGTCAATTTCACGGCAGATGCCCTGCGCATTGGTATAGAAAGTGCTTCCGGTACAGAGGTATTTCATGGGCAGATTGATGAACTGCGCGTATGGAATGTGCGCAAAGCAGATATCCCCGGCCATGACCCCTATCGCGAAGCCAGGCCGGTCAGTGCGCTGGAACTGTATTATCGCTTCAATGAACAGGTCAATGCCACGGTGTTCGATTACGGGCCAAATGCCCGGCATGGAGAGCTTTCGAGTGCATTGGTCTCGGGAACCCCCCGGATTTCAGAGGCATTGGCACCGATTCTCTATTCCTCACAGCTGTGGTCAACGGGTGGGATTGATACGAGCATTGTTGCCGGCGCCTCCGGGAAATTTTGGGTAGTGACCCGCAACGGCTCGGGCATTATTTCAACCGACACCTTTGATTTAGAACTTCCTGCAATTATACAGGAAGATATTAGTTGTACCGAAGTTTCGCTTAGCGCGGTTGGTGGGGAGACATTCTCTTGGACAGGCGGAGCCACAACTTCGGAGATCACGGTGACGATGGCAGGTACCTATTCAGTCACGATCACTTCAGAGGGATGTAGCCCCGTCGTAGTCTCCAAAGCTGTGACTATGCCGCAGTCCAGTCGCTATTACCGGGATACCGATGGCGACGGGTTTGGGAACGAACTGGTTTTCCAGGATGCCTGCAGCCCTCCGGAAGGCTTTGTTGCAAGTTCTACGGATTGTGACGATAGCAACGCTGCAATATATCCCGGGGCCACAGAAATTTGCGATGGCCTCGACAATGATTGTGACGGGGCCATTGATGACGGGATCACCGTACCTACTTTCTATCGGGATGCCGATGGGGACGGGCTCGGGGACCCGGGGTTCACTGTACAAGCGTGTAGCGCACCGTTAGGATACGTTGCTTCAGGCTCTGACTGCGACGATACCAACCCCAGTATCGGTACGAGTCCTGACCTGAATCAGTACTTCCGCGATAGTGACGGCGACGGGTATGGAACTGCTGCCGAAACCATTAATAGCTGCGCCCAACCTGCCGGATATGTAACCGCCTCCGGAGATTGTGATGATAGTAACCCCAATGTCCATCCAGGGGCACCTGAAAATTGCGACAATATTGATGATAACTGCAACGGGATCTTGATTGAAGGGGCATGCCCGGGATTTACTACGGACGTTTCCGGGAATTGTACAACGGTGAGCTCGGCTAATGTACTCACCGGAGAATCCTTTTTCAACTTTGGGAGTGCAAGTAATGCCATCAATACAGCAATGCGCAGCAATTTCACTATCGGCCAGCCCCTGGTAGGCGCCTATATTGGGGAAAGCGTCACAGGTGCGTTTGGCTTTTGGGGGCGATTTTTGTTAACTCCTTCAGCTCCATCTATTAAGGCAACGGAAGGCGAGCTTCCCGACCGTATCCAGATTAACTGGAAGCCGGATCCCCTCAGCCCGGTGGCAAGTGGGTTTAAGCTCTACCGCAACGGGGCCCTGCTGGCTTCTGTGGACGGCGAGTCCCGCTCTTTCATTGATTTCAACGTCATCGCAGGGCAGTTTTATACGTATGAAGTCGCAGGTATCAACAGCTTCGGTGAGGGCTACCGGGGCAAAACCCTGGGCTTCCTCAACCCGAACGGTGTCGTAACTGGCCGCATCACAACTTTTAGCGGAAACCCCGTACCGGGTACTATCGTAACCCTTTCTCCTACGATTGGCAAATCACTGAATTTCAATCAACTTGGTTCTTCCTTTGCCGAGTACTCCCCCAAATTCCCCCGCACCAACTTCACCGTTTCCTGCTGGGTGAAAATCGGCGATAATAACGATAAAGCAGCCATTTTTGACCTTGGCAGCCACCTTGGCAAAAACTGGTGGTTGCATACCCAGCCGCAGGGAGCCGAAAAAGGGATCGTCTTTGGCGTTGGCCGGAATCAGGGCGATGTGACAGAGATGGCCTATACTTTTCCTGCCGATCAGGCCAATGGATGGCACTATGTCGCCGCGACCTTCAATGGGGCCTCTTTGCTCCTGTACGTGGATGGTGAACTTGCCGGAACGACCGTCGCTACCCTTCAATCGGCAGAATCTGTGCTTTTCCTCGGCCAAAAGCCAACGGGTGGGGGTAATTTCAATGGAAAACTCGACGAACTGAGGTTCTTCGAACGGCAACTGGCACAGACAGAGATCCAAATGTTCATGAATCAGAGTATCAGCTCGACCAGCCCTGGCCTGGTCGCTTACTGGAAGTTTGACGAAGGGGTCGGCAGTAAGGCATTCGACCTTACCGCCAATAAGTTTCCGGTGTACCATTGCGGTACCCAATGGGACAACGATAAGCCCGATGTCGTCAATGCCGCGATCTCCGATATAGATGGCAGCTATAAAGTGGAAGGGATAAACTATGGGGCCGGTGCAACTTTTACGGCGACACCCAGCAAGTTCTTCTATTACAACCAGTCGCTGGAGTTCAATGCAGTAAATAGCCAGTATGCCGATCTCACCAGTTTTGGGCTTACCGACAGCGCATCCATTACGATTACCGTCAAAGCTTTCGACTTTAGTGGCAATCAAACCTTGCTTAGCAAAGCAGATGCGTCGGGCAACAACCAGTTCCTGCTCTCCCTCAACTCGGGCAACCTGGAGCTGAGCATCGGCGCCAACAAGCAGTCCTTTGGCGCCTTGGGCATGGGCTTTCACCACCTCGCCTTCATCATGCAAAAACAGGGCAGTAGCCTGAATGTTACGCTGTTCAAGAATGGGACGCAAATTGTAACCCGCCAATTCAGCAGTATAGGTACCTGGGCGGGCAAACCCTGGAAGCTCGGCGCACGCGCAAATGGGCCAACAGGCCATACCGCCTATTTCACCGGGCTTATAGATGAAGTGGCCTTCTTCAGTGAATTGCTGCCCGTGTTTAAGCTCCAGGAATACGCCAATATCGGTACGAATGTAACCGACAAGATGCTGTCCTCGTTTTTTAACCTGAACGAAGGCACAGATACACTCCTCCAGGACCTCGGCGCCGCACTCACCGGCAAAGGGGTATTGAAAGGGGCACAGTGGAGTACTGTGGCAGCCATCTCGCGCACAGAGCCGCATAAATTTACCCCTTCAAGCCGGTTGGTCACCCTCAACCCGAGCAATACCAGCGTAGATCAGATTGATTTCACCGACCAGAGCACCATTCCAGTCAGCGGCTATGTCCGCTACGAGGGTACGGATTGCTTTGTTGCAGGTGCGGAGATCTACGTCAATGGGCAGCGGGCGATACCCCCGGTATTCACCAATGAAGACGGGTACTTCAGCCTCGAGATGGCCCCCGGCGCCACAGCACAGCTCAGCCCGGTGTATAATGGCCATAATTTCTTCCCGGCTTTCTGGGAAGTTTTCAAAGCTTCTTCCCCTGTAGCAGGTATTCTTTTCCGGGATCAGGTGAAGCGCGAGGTCAGCGGGCAGATGGCGGGTAACGAAATTTGCCGCAAGAGTATTATTCCCGACGGTGCGATCGTAAAAGTGAAAGTCGAATCGCTGGACGGTTGTTTTTACCAGGAGCAGCGACTCACCAACCCCAACGGAAAGTACGTCTTCAAAAACCTTCCCCCAATACCGATGACCGTAGCGGTAACAGAACATTCGAACAGCGAAATCTATAACTTCTTCCAGCTCCTTGGAGGATCGAATATTGATCTGACGAATAAAAACGATACCATTGACTTTATCTACTACTCCCAGCCCGAGATTGAACTCTCCAGGCTGGACACCAACCCCTGCGGCGAGCAGATGCTCTTGCAAAGCTCAACTTACACGACGGAGATCAAGGTATATCAACCTTACGACGGTGGCCGTTGCTACCTCGATACGGCTGAATTGACGATTGACAACTCTATTGCCGATGAGTCCTCCTTTGACACCTTGATGACGCAGGGAAACCTCAAGTACCGCTTTAAGGCAAGTATGCCCAATATTGCTTCTCCCTACACTAAAAACCTGACCGTCAAGGCCACTGCCGATAATAAGAGCAATACCGCCAGCACGAACGTTGTGGTCCTGGGTAAACGACCCCGAAACGTGAATTTCGCCTCCACCACGCCGTCTATCCCGTTGATGATACTTCGAGACCCCCCGGGGGATGGCTCCAGTGCGACCATAGAAAAGGGCACTGAGGTTTGCAACGGCTGGTCTATTGGAACTTCAGCAGAGATGAAAGCCTCGACCGGCCTTGAAATTGACCTGGGCACCGAGACAGTCGTTTCGGCGGGTATCGGCGCAGAAGTGGAAACCAAAACGGAATTAAAAAATTCCACTACGATGAACATGAGTATATCCACCAAAGGCAATTTTAATAAATCGGCCGAGGTGTGCCTCACTTCTACAGAAACGATTTCTACTTCCAGTGATGGCATACTCCAGGGAGCTGATGCAGATGTTTACGTAGGCGGTACCTTCAACCTGCTTTTTGGATTGACGGATAAGCTGGAGTTCGATACCCTGAATTGTGCGTACGTCCTCGATAAAGACCTGGTCGTTTTTCCAGACCGGTTCGCTTCGACCTTTATTTATTCGGGTTATGAAATCAAAAAGAATGTAATTCCCAAACTGGAATTAGTGGGCGATACGACTTCTGCCAACCAATGGCGGGCGATGCTACAGCGAAACGAAGACCTGAAAAAGCGGGCAGTCTTTCAGCGCAACCTTACCTTCGATGCAGGGGTAACCTATGAAAATTCCTCCGCTATTACGAATACCGATGAAACGAAGTTCGGTTTCAGCATAGATGTTTCGTCGAGTATCAATGCATCATTGGGATTTGCGTTCAATGGCTTAGGGAATGCCTTTACCATGGGCATGGAAATCAATATGGGGGTCTCTTCCGACTTTTCCAGAAAAGAAACCAACACCCAGACGGTGACATACACCCTTGCCGATGATGATCTCAAAGATTCTTATACGATAGATGTCCTGGAAGACCGGGTATATGGAACGCCGGTATTCAAAATCGTTTCAGGTGTTACTTCCTGTCCGCATGATTCTGGCACTGTCTCCCGTGATGCCTTGACGCTTACCGTTGACCGTACGATCGCCACCAACGTGCTTGCCAACGAGCCGGCCGTGTTTAAGTTCAACCTCGGAAATGTCAGCGAGACAGATGAGCCAAGGTATTATTCACTGGCATTGTATAATGCGTCTAACCCTAATGGCGCACGAGTAAAAGTTCAGGGAGAGAATAGATCTTCAGGAAATTTCCAGATTTCGGCGGGTCAATCCCAGGAGATTACCGTTACCGTAGAGCGCGGACCTACCGCTTATGCCTATGAAAACTTAAGTTTATATGCAATTTCCGATTGCGAAGGGGCCCGCTATGATGCATTAGGGAACGGGGACTGGCCTCCCCCTCCCTTTTTTAAAGAAATCCTGCTGGATGTATATTTCCTCGAGCCCTGCAGCCCGATAGACATTGGATTTCCGCTGCAGAATTGGGTGGTTACGCCGGCTGCGGGCGATACGCTGTTCATCACCCTCAACAAATTCAATCGCAACGATACCGACCTCGAGCTGATACGGGTCCAGTACCGCCGAAAACAAGGCGATGGGGCGTGGATTAACATCGCAGAAATCCCCAAAGCAGCGCTGGACAACGATGTCTTTAAAATCGTTCCGTGGGTCACGACCGGCCTCAAGGATGGGGAATATGAAATCCGTGCCGTAACACAGTGTACCGGTGGGCAGAATGCCGGTATCTCCACGGTGATATCCGGCCGTTTCGAACGGGAGCCACCGGAAATTTTTGGCACGCCCCAGCCTGCTGACGGGGTGTTGTCTATCGGAGATGAAATCAGCATTACCTTCACAGAACCGATCAAGTGTGACGGATTAATCCAGGCTGACTTTTTCAATAACAATAACATCGGTCTGTACAATTCGCAGACAGGTGAACTCGTGGATGCCGTGATCAGTTGTAACGACGATAAGATCGTGATTGTGCCCAATGTGCCCAACCGCTTCATCGAAAACACCGTGCTCCGGATGCAGGTCAACAATATCAAAGACCTTGTAGGGAACAACTTCCTGGAGAAAAAGTGGGAGTTTTTCGTTGACCGCAACCCTGTGCGCTGGGTGGAAGACCAGATCGAGGTCGTAAAACTGGAAGAAGAGACGGTTTCGGTGACGCGCAAGCTGGAGAATATCGGCGGCCAGGCACTGGTGTACGACCTCCAGGGAATTCCGGGCTGGGTGAAGGTATTCCCGATGAGCGGTACGCTTGCACCGGGCGGATCGCAAAACGTAGTCTTCGAGTTCGACGATGCCACGGCCTTAGGGTTGTACTCGGATACCATCTATGCGGATGGCCCGCTCGGGGCAGAGCCACTATACCTGGACCTCCGGGTCGCGTGTCCGGCACCAACCTGGACGCTGAACCGCGCAGGATACAGCTTTTCGATGAACATGACGCTGGAGCTGAATATCGAGGGGACAGTTTCCCACGATCGGATGGATATCGTCGCAGCTTTTGTCGGGCGCGAGCTCAGGGGGCTGGGCAAGGTACAGTATAGCCCGGAACTCAAGAAGCACCTGGTGTTCTTGACGGTGTACAGCAATGTTGCGGCAGGGGAGACGGTGACCTTCCAGGTCTGGGATGCTTCGGCATGTAAGTTGTACGGTTCCACGATCGAATCGTTCACCTTCGAGGCAGATGGTTTGCTTGGCTCGCCGCTGGTGCCCCAGTCGCTCCGCACTAACAATATGCTGCTGGCGAAAGTGCCTATCAGGCCGGGCTGGAACTGGATTTCTTACAACGTGGACCTGATGGACCCGGCGATCAACAAAGGGCTGGAATCGCTGAGCAGCCCGCAGGGCGGCCTGATTAAAGGGCAGACCGCATTCAGTTCTTATTCGGGAGCGCTGCAAACCTGGGCCGGTAACCTTAAAAACCTGTCCCACCTGACGATGTACCAATACAGATCCAACGCCGTGGATTCGCTGCAACTGCTCGGAATGCCCGTGGACCCCTCTACGCCGATACCGGTGACGACCGGGTGGAACTGGCTCGGTTTTCTGCCGCAGCGCGGGATGCGCGTATGGGAGGCCCTCGGCTCCCTGACGCCGCTGAACGGCGACCTCGTAAAAGGGCAGTTCACCTTCGCGCAATACGTTGCAGGCCTTGGCTGGATCGGGAACCTGTCGTTCATGAGCTCGCCCAATGGTTACCTGCTGAAGCTGAGCCTTCCCGGTACCTTGGTGTACCCTTCCTCCGTTCCCGGCAACAACGCCCAGGAAGGGCCCGCAGAGAAGAGCAATCCATCGCCGGTCGCGCCGGAAGTGCTGCCTTACAGCTATTGGAAGGTGAAGCCGGAAGCCTATGAGCAGAGTATGAACATCATCGCAGTAGTCGAACGGCCCGGGGAGGGGAATATCCTGGGCGAAGGAGACGAAGTGGGGGCATTTTTCCGGGAGGAGGTACGCGGTAGCAGTCAGGTGCTGTACATAGAGGCACTGGACGCCTACCTGGTCTTCCTGACGGTATATGCCAACCGCGAAGGGGAGCCAATCCGCTTCCGGTATTACGATGCTTCGGCAGGCCGTGTGATCGAGCTGAACGAGATAGCGGTATTCCGTGGAAATAGTTTACAGGGTCTTGCAGAAAAGCCCCTCGTACTGACCCCCGCGGCACCGACGGGCGTTAAGCCCCTCGAAGGGCTCGAGGGCGACCTAAAGGTATATCCAAACCCGACCGAAGATGTCGCCTTCCTGCAATTCGATCTGTCTGAGCGTCAGATGCTGACGGTCTCCGTCACGGATGCCCTGGGCCGCGAAGTCTGGCGCACGGATTACGAAGGCCTGGCCGGCCGAAATATCGTGGAGTGGCGGCCCGAACCGGGCTTACCTTCCGGCTGGTACTTCGCAACCTTACGCAGTGCCAAAGGCGTTCGGACGGCAAAAGTGGAGGTGGTCCGGTAAAAAAGAATATTCTTTTTAAACCGACGTGTTTTTCATGATTTTGCGAAGCAAAATCATG
>JBMOJO010000337.1:0-3624 GCA_049315745.1 Saprospiraceae bacterium
GTGAAAATGACGCGTCTCTCAAAATATCATTCGGCGCGAAGCGCCGTAAAAAACCTTTTTACACAACCCCCAAATACTATTTTCCAGCATAGCGACCTGCTAAATAGATACAAATAAATTGTGATGTTTAAAGCACTTTTCTACTTTAACGGTTGCAAGATTTTTACCATTTTGACAGGTCTGCTTCTATCGCTGTTGGCCCTTTCCTGCGAAAAACCCGCAGAAGCAGGTACAGTGCCGGATAGAAGCACGCCTTTCACCGTTAAGGAATTTATTCCTGTGACTGTTCCAAAAACTTTTAAAACTCCTGTCTATCTGCACTATATGCCCTGGTTCGAATCCCCAGAATACGCAGAATACCCAGAAAAGGACAAAGGCAACTGGGGCCTGCACTGGACGATGGCCAACCGCAACCCCTCCTCGCAGGATGCTTCGGGGAAAAGACAGATTGCAGCACATTATTACCCCCTGATCGGCCCTTACGACAATGGGGAACCCGATTATCTGGAATACGCGGTGGTTTGTATCAAGCTCTCCGGTGCTGACGGGGTATTGATTGATTTCGCAGGTACCACCCCAGTGTACGACTGGAAACTGCTCCTTGACCACACCAATGCCCTGCTGCCCTGGCTGGAAAAAGCAGGGTTAAATTTTGGAATCGTTTATGAAGACAAAGCGCTTGAAAATGCTTTCAAACTTGGGATCATTGCGGATAAAGCCAAAGAAGCCGCAAATGTTATGGCCTACATGAACTCCAACTATTTTTCCCAAAAAAACTATATCACCCTAAAAAACAAGCCAGTCCTGCTCAACTTTGGCCCACAAGCACTTTTTAAAGACGCTGAATGGATGACGGCATTTTCAGGGATCCGCGATATCCAATTTATTACCCTCCCCTATACCAAAGGTCAATACCAACTCAGTCAAAGTACCGATGGGGAGTTCGCTTGGGTCAACGAAACGGTGCGGGACAATTTCTACCTGCATTGCTCAAAATTTCCGATTTGTATTGGAGGAGCTATGCCCGGCTTTAGAGATTACTACCAGGAAGGCGGTTGGGGAAATGGATATCCCGATTTCGCAGATCAGGGCGGCAAATTATTCCTGCAAACGCTCGAACGCGCAAAAAAATACCCGATTGATTTACTTCAGATTATTACCTGGAACGACTTCGGCGAAGGAACTATGGTTGAGCCTACACTGGAATTCGGCTATTCCCGGCTGGAACAACTTCAGCAATTCCTGGGAGTGTCCTTTTCCCAAAAAGAACTCGCCTTGGCTGTCCGTTTGTATCAAAAACGCAAAGCATTGAAAGGAAAAATCCAGGAAAATAAAATCCTGGATCAGGTTTTCTTTTATCTCGTATCCTTACAAATAGAAAAAGCAAAAGCGTTGCTGGATGGGTTGGGGTGATTTTTTTTGCGCTTCGCGCAAGATTATATTTTGAGCGGTTGTGTAAAAAGGTTGGGGTTGTGTAAAAAGGCTTTTTACGGCGCTTCGCGCCAAATTATCTTTTGAGAGACACATCATTTTTGAAATTTCGCTTCGCGAAATTTCAAAAATGATGTGTCTCTCAAAATAATATTTTGCCGCCGCAGGCGGCAAAAACATTTTTACACAACCTCATATTCTTTGGATGGAGACATCTATTTCCTGATTTTGCTTCGCAAAATCAGGAAATAGATGTCTCCATCCAAATATAATTTGGCGCGAAGCGCCAAAAAAAAGATAGCTATGCTCAATCAACTCTCCACCATTGACCTGGTCGTGATGGGCCTGATGCTGCTGATCATGCCGACAGCGGGTATTCTCGTTGCCCTGCGCAAAAAAAATGCCGAACAATACTTCCTGGCAGGCCGCTCGATCCGCTGGTGGACGGTGGCGGGGTCGGTATTCGGCTCCAATATCAGCTCCTTTCATCTGATCGGTATGCTGGGCGTTGGCTACTCCATCGGGTTTGTACAAGCGCATTATGAAATCGTTTTCCCCGCTGTGCTTCTGCTGGGCTATGTTTTTCTGGCCTCCTACCGGAAATTGGGCCTGTTTACCCTCTCTCAGTACATCGAAATCCGGTATAATGCCACAGCACGGCT
The DNA here is from genome assembly GCA_049315745.1 of Saprospiraceae bacterium. Lineage (GTDB taxonomy): Bacteria > Bacteroidota > Bacteroidia > Chitinophagales > Saprospiraceae > JADJPL01. Next base: position 2,094 of record JBMOJO010000337.1, read on the forward strand.
CTCTTACACCATTCTGCTGGTGCTAATTATCCTGGTGCAGCTCGTCGGCGCATTTTATGTAGGCAGTATAACCCTGCAATGGTTATTTGGAGGCACCTCATTTGCCATATCCTATCCGACTGGCCTGCTGCTTATCGCCCTGATCACCTGCAGCTATACCCTCTGGGGCGGGATGGAATCTATCGTCATCACCGATACCATCCAGACCCTGATGATGCTGGCTGCGGGGTTGGCCGTCGCATTTTTTACCTTCGCCCAACCTGAAATCGGGGGATTTGGCGGAATGCTTGCCCTCGATGCGGCCCGACCACTGGCAGAGCAAAAGATGCACCTTTATCTGCCTCCCGACCATCCCAAACTCCCCTGGACAGGCATTTTCACCGGGTTGTTGTTGCAACATTGTTTCAACTTTTCGACCAACCAGTTTTTAGTCCAGCGGACCCTTGCCGCTGCTTCCGACGACGATGCGCGAAAAGGCATCATCGCAAGCGGGTTTTTGAAGCTTTCGGTCCCCTTCTTTTCCATTGCAACCGGGGTTGCTGCTTATTATTTGTTTGAATCCCGTTTTGGTGGCGGGGATTTCAATTCCGACAACGCATTTTTAAAATTAGTGGAGACGGTCGTCCCGCATGGCATCGGCCTCACCGGGCTCATCCTGGCAGGCCTGACCGCTGCCACCTTTTCCTCTGTAGATTCCATGATGAACGCTGCTACTACCCTGCTTACGGTGGACGTCTATCAAAAATACCTCAACAAAACTGCCGGCGACCGGCAGATCGTCACTTTTGGGCGGCTCACCGTACTTGGCCTCGTCATCGCCGCTACCCTGGTCGCCTGGCTGACCTTCACCCCTGACCGCAGCAACAATTTTTTCCTGCGCATATCTGCCCAACTGTCCTATTTCACGCCCGGGATTATGGCCGCCTTCTTTTTCGGGGTCCTCTGGCCCCGGGCAGGCGCGCGCGGGGCTGTTGCAGCAATGGTTTTAGCGCCATTATTCGGCCTTGGCTCCGAATATGCCTGGGAGGCCATCAGCGGAGTTCCCCTCAATTTCCTGCACCGCATTGCCCTGACCTTCGTGTTCTGCTCAGGCACCATACTCCTGCTTTCTGAAAAACAACCCTTTGCCGATGGGCAGGACGGGCAGCTCCAGCTTGGCCTTTCCGGAACAGTTTTTGCGCGCCCCCTTGTCCTCTTTGCCCTTCTCCAACTACCCGCGATAGCCGCCGTATGGTTGCTTCAATGGAGCCCTCAGCAAAGCGCGCCTGTTGGGGCAGCAGGGGCCTTCGCGGTATTTGTGCCATATCTTGCAAAACGCGACCGCCCGGTATGGAACAATGACCTTTTCTATGCCGGCCTCCTAACTGCTTGTTCCGTTTACATCTATTATTTTTTCGCCTAACGACTTCGACAGCGGAATCATATTGTGGTTGTGTGAAAAGTCTTTTGCCGCCTGCGGCGGCAAAACATTCTTTTGATAGACACATGATTTCAACGATTTCGCTTCGCGAAATCGTTGAAATCATGTGTC
>JBMOJO010000338.1:0-3618 GCA_049315745.1 Saprospiraceae bacterium
GTCTCTCAGAAGAATATTCTGCCGCCGAAGGCGGCAAAAACCTTTTTACACAACCCCAAAAATCCTTCGCGGCGAAGCCGCAGATACCGCTGGTAAATAGTTACAAAAATTAAATTAAATTAGCTAAAATATCGCATCACGCCGATGCGATATTTCAAACACAGAAAGCAAGCAAATGAAAAAAATATTTCCTTTTGTCCTGTTGATGTTGGGCATTCCCCTTTTGTCCATGGCCAGTCAAAACGGCTGGACAGCGCTTTTTGACGGAAAAACGCTGAAGGGCTGGAACCAGAAAGGTGGACAAGCAAAATATTCGGTGGAAAATGGAGAAATCGTAGGCACGACCGTCGCCAATACCCCAAATTCCTTCTTGTGTACCAACGAAACCTACGGAGATTTCATTCTGGAATTGCAGCTCAAAGTGGAGGACAATATGAATTCCGGCGTCCAGTTTCGCAGCCTCTCCCTACCGGAGTACCAAAACGGGCGGGTACATGGATACCAGATGGAAGTGGACCCCACCCCGCGCGCCTGGTCGGGCGGGATTTATGACGAAGGCCGTCGAGATTGGCTCTATATCCCCAATATCAACCCGGCGGGAAAAAAAGCATTCCGCACCTCGGAATGGAATACCTATCGCGTTGAAGCAATCGGAAATACCATCCGTACCTGGATCAACGGCGTGCCCGTGGCACACCTCATAGACGACCTCACCGCCAGGGGATTTATTGCACTGCAAGTGCACAGTATTTATGGCGAGATGCGGGAAGGCATGAAAATCAAATGGAGGAATATCCGTATCCAGACTTCGGGCCTCAAATCGAGTCCACTGGATAATACGCCCGTTGTAAACCTTCTTGCCAATAATCTTTCAGAACAGGAAAAAGCACTGGGGTTCCGGATGCTCTTCAACGGAAAGGATTTTAGCGGCTGGAGAGGGGTCCATTCGGACAAAATGCCGGAAAAACGCTGGTCGGTACAGGACGGTACCATTGTGGTGAGTGAATCCGATGGTTCAGAAACCGGAAATGACATCGTCACCACCGAATCCTTCGGGGCTTTTGAGCTTGTGTTTGACTTCAAGCTCAGTGAAGGGGCCAACTCCGGCCTTAAGTATTTCGTCAACGAATCCTTTGATGCCGGTGGTAAATCGGGAATCGGACTGGAATACCAGATCCTGGATGATGTGCGCCATCCAGATGCCGCCCAGGGCGTCGTCGGCAACCGCACCCTGGCCAGCCTCTATGACCTGATCCCATCCGAAAAACTGGAGCCCCGCTTCCAGCGCAAAATCGGCGATTGGAACCAGGGCAGGATTATCGCATATCCTAATCATACCATTCAATATTTTCTGAATGGCTTTAAAGTGCTGGAATACCAAAGGAAATCCAACATTTTCAAAGCCCTTGTCGCCAGAAGTAAATATGCCGTTTTCGATGGATTTGGCCTGAATGATGCCGGCCCGATCCTGCTCCAGGACCACGGAGACCAGGTCAGTTTCAAGAATATCAAAATCCGTACGCTTAGCGCCTCCCCGGCGCCATGCGAATAACCATTAAATAAAGAGATTATGTCCAACCGCAGAAAATTTCTCAAAACCAGCGTGCTCGCTGCCGGTGCCATGGCCTTCAGCGCCAAAAGCTATGCCAGGATCCTTGGCGCAAACGACCGCGTACGCGTTGGCATCATTGGATTCTCCGACCGGTTTAAATATTCACTTTTTCCCCCTTTCCTTTCCCTCCAAAAGGAGCTAAATTTTGAAATGACCGCCCTGTCTGATATCTGGAACCGGCGGCGGGAGGAAGGAAGGGCATTTCTGCGCGAAAAACTTGGGCACGATATTCAGGTTTTTCAGAACAATGAGGCCTTGTACGATGCAAAAGTTGCCGATGCCGTTTTCATCAGTACGGCCGACTTCCAGCATGCCCTGCACACCATAGAAGCGGTGCGCGCTGGATGCGACGCCTACACGGAAAAGCCCCTGGCTGAGACAATGTCCGATGCACGCGAAGTACTCAAAGCCGTTCGGGATTCTAAACGCATCGTTCAAATTGGTTCCCAGCGCCGGAGCGGGACCAATTATCATGCCGCAGCGGATTTTATCCAATCCGGCAAATTCGGCCCTATCGTCATGGTCGAGCTGATGTGGAACGTCAACCAGCCTGGTCGCTGGAGGCGTCCTGCTCTGGTAAAGGATTTAAAAGCCGGCGATGTGGACTGGAAGCGCTACCTCCTCAACCGCCCGTATGTGGACTTTGACCCAAGGAAATTCATTGAATATCGTTTATTCTGGCCTTACTCCTCTGGTATTCCCGGCCAGTGGATGAGCCATCAGATAGATACCGTGCACTGGTTTTCTGGTTTGCCCCACCCGCGCAGCGCTGTCGCCAATGGCGGTATTTACCAATGGAAAGACGGAAGGCAAAATGCCGACACCCTCACCGTTGTTTTTGATTATGGCCCCCTCAATGACCCTACGACCGGTTTCCAGGTCCAGTTTACTTCCCGTTTCTCCAACTCTGCCGGCGAGACTAAAGAATTGTATTATTCCAATGGCGGCATGATCAATCTCGACACCAACGAGATTTCGGATACGGGTGGCTTGCGCACCCAGGAAGCCGCGGCCATGGGTCTCCAACCCAATCTGCTCCCCAAAATGAAACTCGAGGGAGATCGGGTAATCTACGATGCCAATACCGGCAGTGATACCCATACCTTCAACCACGTGCGCAACTGGATGGAGTGCGTCCGCTCAAGGAAACAGCCCAATGCACCTATCGAAGCCGGCTATCAGCACTCCATTGCCAATATTATGGCCACCGCCGCTTACCGGACCGGCCAGCGGGTCACCTTCGACGAGCAGAAGCAGGATATCCTGGCAGGGGGTAAAATCTGGAAACCTTACTAGACTATCGCAATTAATCCAATGAACCGCCGAAAATTTATCAGAAATGCTTTCATTGCAGGTACGGGGGCCGGCCTTTTACCTGGCCAGCAGTTATTCGCAGGCCCCCTGCCTTTTTCTCCAAATGAAAAATTCAGGGTTGGGCTCATCGGTGCCAATGGTATGGGCTGGAGCAACATGAACGCCTTTTTAAAAATCCCGGGCGTTGAATGTACCGCAATAGCCGACGTAGATCAATCCGTTCGGGAGCGGCGTGCAGCGGATGCAGAAAAACTACAGGGTCTTCGTCCAAAGCTATTCCAGGATTACCGGAAAATGCTCGAGATGAAAGCACTCGATGCCGTCATTATCGGATCCCCAGACCACTGGCACTGCCTGCACCTTTGCGATAGCCTCGACGCCGGAAAACATGCCTACTGCGAAAAACCACTTGGAAGAACAATCGAGGAATGTAAGGTCATGCGTGCAGCCGCCGCTGCCAATCCCCGCCTCATGGTGCAGGTCGGGCAATGGCAGCGCAGCGGCCCGCATTATCTCGCAGCCCTCGACTACCTCAAAAGCGGCAAAATTGGGAATGTGCGCATGGTGAAAACCTGGTCTTACGTGGGTTGGAAAAAACCGATCTCCACCAAACCCGACAGTCCGGTCCCTTCAGGGGTAGATTATGACCTTTGGTTGGGGCCCGCACCCAAGCGCCCTTTTAATCCCAACCG
>JBMOJO010000068.1:0-16116 GCA_049315745.1 Saprospiraceae bacterium
ATCGTGAAAATGACGTGTCTCTCAGAAGAATATTCTGCCGCCGAAGGCGGCAAAAGACTTTTTACACAACCCCTCAGAATATAACTTGGCGCGAAGCGCCAGGAAAAGGCTTTTCGCAGCGGCCTGTTTTCGAAAAAACCCGGTGTACAATAGACTTTTTGCGAAGGGGTTATCGCGGTGGGAAAAATGAGCTGTTTTTCGTCCACGCAAAGGCTTTTTGAGGGAACATCGCCCAGCTATGTGACCGAAAAAAGGCGCAGTGTGGGCGAAAAAGAGCCATTTCTGGCCCGTGAGAATCCTATCGCAACAAGTCTAATATCTCCGGTACAAACATTACCATTCTATCATAACGCCTATACTCGGCAAAAGTGTGCCCTGGGCATCATTGATTGTCTTTACTTTATAACGTTGGAGCCCCGGGGGGTCATTGGGGTTGGCGATCACAGGGCCGCCGATGGGCTTTCCATTTTCATCCAGCGGCCTGTCGAGGATGAGCTGATCATTGCCGATCGCATTGCCGGTAAGGTTTTCGAGGTCGAGGTAGAGGTTGAGGCTCCATTTATCAAAAAACCAGCGTTTGTCCACCCGGACATCAATCGTATTGCCGGGCGAACGGCGCAGGGAGTTGAGCCGGTCAAAATCCAGGATCCCGCGGTAGTTGACGTTCCAATTGGCCACGAGAGATGACCGGTCGGAGAAGGGCGTGAAGGGCAGGCCTGCCTGGAAGCGCCAGTTGACCCCCAGCTCCCAGTTGCGTTTGAATTGTTTGCCCATCGTGAGGCTCATGATATGGCGGGAGTCCCAGGAGGAAGGGACGAAGCTGCCGTTTTTATCCTGAAATTCGCTCCATCCCAGGGTATAGGAGGCGATACCATAGAAGCCCTTGTACAAGCGTTGCTGGAAGAGGAATTCCAGGCCATAGCTTCTGCCATCGGCAAAAGGGATGGCGGGTTCGTTGCCGATGACGCCAAAGTCTCCGCCCAGGTTGGCCAGTGCGACGCTGTCGCGCAGGAGGAAGGGATAATCTTTCCAAGACTTATAGTACCCCTCGATGGTAAAGCGGGAGCTGGCCGCGGTATTATACTCGATCCCGGCTACGAGATGGTTGTTGCGGATATAGTCAATCTTGTAGTCCCGGTTGACGAAGCGTCCGTCTTCCTGATAACCGATGAGGGTATATGGGGGAAGCTGGTAATAAACCCCTGAGTTGAAATTGAGGGAGAGGCGTTCGCTGAGCGCGTATGCCAGGGAGAAGCGGGGGGAAAATTGGCCAAGTGGGTTGCGCATTTCCTTGGAGAAGGAATTTCCATCCATTCTGAAGCCCAGGGAAGCCGTCAGGCGCTCGCCAAAAAACTTCTGGCTGCTTTGGGCGAAAAGCCCAAATTTGCTGAAAGCGAGTTCGGAAGCATAGTTGATGGTTTGAGGCCCGATACCGGTGAAAATCTTGTTGAAGGTCCGATTATTATATTTGACATACTCGTAGTTGACGCCATAGTTGAGCTTGAACCGGCCGGTACGAAGCGTGCGTTCCGCGCGGAATTTATTTTCGATTTCCTGCGACTTGTAATCGAGGATCAGGTTATCCGGGTTGCTGTCGTCGTTGCCGCGGTATTTGAAAGACTCGTTGTTGAGCATATTGCGGCTAAGTACGAAAGTCCAGAACCCTTTATCGTCGTAATGTTTCCAGACCAGTCCGTTGGTGTAGTTCCATTGGGGTGAAGTGGGCAGGTTGTCGAGGAGGGCCTGTTGTTCTTCGGTTTCGTTGGCTTCGAGGTTGAGCGAGAACTGGTCAATTGCCCCCAGGCCGATGAAGGTGAGTTCGTTGCGTTTGTTGATCCGGTATTTCACCTTTGCCTGGAAATCATTGTAAGTAGGCAGGAAGGGCAATCCGATCGCTTTGAAGAGAAACTGGAGATAGGAACGGCGGGCGGAGACCAGATAGGTTACTTTATCGCCGGCAGGTCCTTCCAGCGTCAGGCCGATATCGGTGGCGCCAACCATAAACGTGCCGCCGATACGGTCGTCGCGGCCGTCGCGCTGCCTAAAGTTCATCACGGAGCTAAGGGCATTGCCGCGGTTTGCGGGAAAAGCCCCGCTATAGAATTCCACTTCGTTGATAAAATTCACGTTAATAAGGCCTACCGGGCCACCGGATGCCCCTTGAGTAGCGAAGTGGTTGATATTGGGCACTTCTACATCGTCGAGGAAAAAGCGGTTTTCATTCGGCGCCCCTCCCCGGATGATGAGGTCGTTGCGGAAGGAGGAAGGTGCGGTGACCCCCGGCAGCGTCTGGATAACCCTGGAGATATCGCGGTTGCCCCCGGGGTTGCGCTGGATTTCCGCTACGCCGATTGTACGGAGGGACACGGGGCTCTCCTCGGTTTTTCTGAAGGGGGAAGCCTGTACGGTAACTTCGGCGAGTTGTTCGGCTGCCTCCTCCAGCTGGACGTCCACGATGGCAGGTTTGGCGTTGGTGACCTGAATTTCGAATACGGTCGTTTCCTCAAACCCGATGAAACTAATATTCAGGTCATATAGACCAGGAGCCAGGCCTGTGATTTCATAGGCGCCGTTTTCGTCGGTAGTAGTCCCCTTTCCTGTTTTGGTTTCGAGCACATTGGCGAAAGCAATCGGTTCATTGGTGAGTTTGTCCTTTACTTTTCCGCGGATAACGCCGGACTGGGAAAACAACAATTGGGCAGCCCCCAGGAGCAGGATAAGGCAGGTTATTCTTTTCATTACATATACGATTGAAGGATATGATATTCACGCCGTGTTAAGACAATCGTTTTAAAAAAATGTTGAAAAATCGGATTGTTTTTGCACCTGAGTGGCAAGAGCGAATCGGGTGGCATTGCGCGTTGTTTATAGCAAAGGCCCCCCGGATGAAAATAGCGTTTTCCCCGCCATAACGACCTGCCCTTGCCAGGCTGTTCTTTCCAACAAAAAGCATATTTTTGCGCGATAAAAACACAACTATGTATCAGCACCGGAAATCGGCATTTGGGGAATACACCCGGCACGAATTGCTCGACGAAGCCGGCGGCAACGCCCTGAGCTTTGTCCCGGCCTTTGGTTCCTGCGTCCTGGACCTGAGCCTGAGGGGCGTTCCTGTACTCGACGGGTACCATACCCCTATGGAAATGGAGGCCAACCGATGGGCCAAAAACACCGTTCTGTTCCCTTTCCCCAACCGCCTGGACTATGGCGCTTACCAATGGGAAGGTGCCGACTATCAGTTTCCGGTCAACGAGCCCTTGTCCGAGACGGCCTTGCACGGTTTCGGGCAGGATAAACCCATGCAAGCATATCGTTTCGAGGTAAAGGAAACATACGCCATGGCCGAATGCCGGTATTCCGACAAGGGGGAAATGCCCTATTATCCTTTTCCCTTCACCTTTTATATCCGCTTCCTGTTGAAAAACCCGGGTATCCTGGAGGTAGAAATGCGTTTTCAAAACGACGGCCAGCAAGCATTACCGGTAGGCCTGGGCTGGCACCCGTATTTTTGTCTCGCCGCACGGATTGACGATATGTCCTTACAGATGCCTGAAAGTCAAATGGTCGGAGTGGATACCCGGATGATTCCCACGGGAAAAAAATATCCTTACAGGGAATTCGCCCAGTTGCGCAAAATCGGTGCAACAGTGCTCGACAACTGCTTCGCCCTCCCTGCCGATGTTCCCGGGCATGCCGAAGTACTGCTCGAGGGCAATAAAGGACGTCTGCGTTACCGCCAGGAGACGGGCCCCGGGAAGTTCAACTTTCTGCAGGTATTTACACCCCCAGACCGCAACGCGCTCGCCATTGAGCCGATGACCTGCGGGCCGGACGCATTCAACAATAAGGAAGGGCTTATCCGGCTGGAACCGGGAGCGGTTGCCAAAGCCTCGTTTAGTGTGGAAATGCTGTAGATTTCATGCGTACTTTCCGAACCGAAGGCTCCAGTGGGAATATCTATCGCCGGCGGGGGTTGTGTGAAAAGTCTTTTCATGGCGCTTCGCGCCGAATTTAAGTTTGAAACCGACGTGTTTTTCATGATTTTGCTTCGCCAAATCATGAAAAACACGTCGGTTTCAAAAGAATATTCTACCGTCGCAGGCGGCAAAAAACTTTTTACACCACCTCTAAAATGATGTGCCTCAAAAAATATAATTTGGCGCGAAGCGGCATGAAAAGACTTTTTGCAAAACCCCTTAAATATACAGTGGCGTTATGCAATGGATGCCGCAAGGCGGGCCGCCAGTTGGAAATTAGTACTGGAAGATATTGCTGCCCTTCTGAGCATACCGCTCTGACGTTCTGAGCGGGCCGCCGACACATGATAATTGCCACCGGCATCCCGGGTACAATACGCCCCGAAGTTTCCGATGGCATCCTGGCCCAGAAGCCTGAGGGCCATACGCTCGACATTGGTGGCTGCAGAAACCTCGGGATGGTGAATTGCCTTCAGCATACGCTGTACGGACGCATCGCCATCAAAAGCGATCCAGGCCGTCACCCCCTGGGCCGGCAAGGGAACCATTTCCTGAGGGTGTAAACGGGTCGCTTGAAAGGGGAGTAATTCCTGCGAAAAAGAAAAAGCGACATGTGCGGGCACCAGCAGCCCGTCCAACTGTCCTTCCCGTAACAGCGCCAATGTGCCCGCGACATCGTCCTCCCCTGCCATCGTCAGCTCCAGGTCGGGACGGAACTCGCCGAACTGTGCCTTTTGCAATGGAGAAAAACAACCTACCCGTGCCCGTTCCCGCAGCCCGAACAGCCGGCCTGCAGTCGTTGACCCAACCCGGACGAGCAGGACATCGGCAGGATCTTGGCGCTCCGAAACTGCGGCAATTTTCCATCCTTCGGGAAGCAGGGGAGGTAAAGTCGCCATATCCGCGGGAAAAACGTCAATATCCCCACGGAGCAGCGCTGTTGGGCCTTCAACCTCTAAAATTTCTGCACGGATACCCGCCTCAGATAGTACGCCACGGGCCCTGAGCACTTTTTCTTTTTGCGCCCCATGGGCAAAAACAGCAATGCGGATAGAACTAGCCAACGTAAAACTGGTTTTTTTGCAAAGATAGTATAGGATGCGGGTATCTCCTGCTCAAAACGGAAATTACCCGGCTGTCCTGTTTTTTTAAACACCATTTCTCTACATTTGCTTTATGGAAATCAAAATAAGTGTCCTTGCCACGATCCTGAACGGCGAAATTGAGGGAGATCCCAACATCGTCGTCACCCAACCGAGCCGCATAGAGGAGGCAGAAGAGGGGAGCATCACTTTTTTGGGAAACCCCAAATACGAGCAGTTCGTCTATTCCACCAATGCCTCCGCTTTGCTGGTGAGCAAAGATTTCAAGCCGAAGCAGCCTATTAAACCTGCGCTCATCCGCGTAGAAAATGTTTATGCGGCCGTGAGCATGTTGATGGAAAAATTCAGTCGGCAAAATAGCACACATTCCGGCATATCCGGACAGGCCACCTTGAGCGACACGGCAAGTATTGGCGAAGGGACCAGTATTGGCCCTTATGCTGTTGTTTCTCCGGGTGCAGACCTTGGCCCCGACTGTCAGATCGGTGCACAGGTGTATATCGGCAAAGCGGTTAAAATCGGGGCACGTACCATTCTGTATCCTGGAGTCCGTATAATGGATGGTTGTACGATTGGCACAGACTGCATCCTCCATGCAAATGCCGTGATCGGGGCAGATGGCTTCGGCTTCGCCCCACAGGAAGACGGCAGCTACCGGAAAATCCCCCAATTAGGCAATGTTATTGTCGAGGACAACGTCGAAATCGGTGCCAACTGTACCATTGACCGGGCAAGCCTGGGCAGTACCATTATTCGGAGAGGGGTCAAGTTGGACAACCTCATTCACGTTGCCCACAATGTAGAAATTGGCGAAAATACCGCCATTGCCGCCCAAACCGGCATTGCCGGATCTGCTAAAATCGGCCAAAACTGCCAAATTGGTGGCCAAGTCGGGATTGCAGGGCATATACAGGTCGCCGACCGAACGAAAATCCAGGCACAAAGTGCTGTCGCGAGTACCGTTAAAAAAACGGATACGGCGATCTGTGGCTATCCTGCAATTGACTATAGCCTCTACCTCAGGGCAATCATGGTATTCAAACAATTGCCGGATTTTTACAAAAGGTTCCTGGCGATCGAAAGGGAATTTAACAACAAGGGCTGAGATTATATGAAACAGAACACTATCCGGCAAGCCATTACCATAAGCGGCATCGGCCTGCATACGGGTAAAACCGTAAACCTTACCTTCCACCCTGCACCCGAAAACCACGGGCGCAAATTCCAGCGTACCGACCTGGACAACCAACCGCTCATCAATGCCGATATCGGACGGGTACAATCCACTAACCGGGGCACGACGATCGGCGATGGGCCCCAGGCCGTGAGTACCATAGAACACGTCCTCTCGGCACTCTCCGGCCTCGGTATAGACAATGTCCTCATCACCGTGGACGGCCCCGAAATCCCCATTATGGACGGTAGTGCTATGCCTTTCGTGAACGCGCTGAATAATGCCGGTATCCTGGAGCAGGAAGAAGAACGGGAGTATTTTGAAATTACCGAACCCATCACATACTTCGATGAGAAAACGGGCGCCGAAATTTCTGCTTTCCCCTATGACGGGTTTGAGGTCATTACAATGATTGACTTCAACAGCGATGTGCTCGGCCAGCAGTACGCCCGCTTGCGCGATCTTTCTGACTACGCCCAACAAATCGCGCCTTGCAGGACATTCGTATTCGTGCACGAACTCGAATCGCTTTTTGACCAAAACCTTATCCGCGGCGGCGACCTGGACAATGCCATCGTCATCGCAGATAAACCTGTACCACAAGAACGCCTCGACCGCCTCGCCCTCAAAATGGGAAAACCAAGTGTGAAAGTGGACAAACAGGGCGTCCTCAATACGCTCGAGCTCCGCTTTAATAACGAGCCTGCCCGCCACAAACTCCTCGATATCATCGGCGACATCTCCCTTCTGGGAAGACCGATTAAAGGAAAAATTATCGCCAACAAACCCGGCCACGCCGCAAATACAGAATTTACAAAACTGCTCAAAAAACAGTTCCTCGAACAACGCAAACTGAAAGGCAGGCCCAAGTATGATCCCGACAAAGAACCGGTCTTCGATACCGCAGCTATCGAACGCTGGCTGCCCCACCGGCACCCTTTCCTGCTTGTGGACAAAATCATCGAGCTGACCGACCAATATGTAGTCGGAGTCAAGAATGTTACTTTCAACGAACCATTCTTTGCAGGACACTTCCCCTCGAACCCCATCATGCCCGGTGTGCTGCAGATCGAGGCAATGGCACAAACAGGAGGTATTCTTGCCCTTTCTACCGTTGAAGACCCGGGAAATTGGGACACCTATTTTCTCAAAATTGAGAATACCAAATTCAAACAAAAGGTCGTCCCCGGAGATACCCTGATTATCAAAATGGAACTTATGTCTCCTATCCGGAGAGGTATCTGCCAAATGCAGGCCACGGCCTTTGTGGGAAACAAAATCGTTTCCGAAGGGGAATTAACCGCCCAGATCGTAAAGCGCACCCAGGTATGAGCATCAGCAACCTTAGCGTAATTCATCCGGAGGCCCGGATCGGAGAAGGGGTGACCATCGGCCCTTTCTGCTTTATTGACAAAAATACGCGGATCGGCGATGGCACCTGGATCGGCCCGAATGTCTCTATCTTCGAAGGGGCCCGTATTGGCAGTCACTGCACCATCTACCCCGGCGCCGTCATCTCCGCTGTCCCGCAGGACCTTAAATTCAAGGGCGAAGTGACCACTACTGAAATCGGGGACTACACCTCTATCCGGGAATATGTCAGTATCAACAGGGGAACGGCCGCTGCAGGTAAAACGGTAGTCGGGAACCATTGCCTTATTATGGCCTATGTGCATGTCGCCCACGACTGTATCCTCGGCGACCACGTTATACTGGCCAACACGGTTAACCTCGCCGGCCATGTGGAAATTGCGGATTGGGCAATCCTCGAAGGGCTGGTCGCCGTACAACAATTTACCAGGATCGGCGCCCATAGCTTCATCGCAGGCGGGTCCAAAGTCCGCAAACATGTGCCCCCTTTTGTCAAGGCAGCACGCGAGCCCCTCAGCTACGTAGGCATCAATACGGTCGGACTGCGGCGCCGGGCTTTTAGCGACTCCCAAATCCGACGGATCGAAGATGTTTACCGCGTACTTTTTGTGCGCGGCTATACCCTATCCAAAGCTATGCAAATCATCGAACAGGAACTACCCCCAAGCGATGAAAAAAACCAAATCATGGCCTTTGTACAAGTTGCTGATGGACAGGGGATCATGAAGGGATTTAGAAGCCTGAACGGTATCAGGGCCCATGAAGATTGAACTCGATTCAGCCGGCAAACGCTACCGCAGCGAATGGGTATTCCGAAAAGTGACGACCACTTTCGAATCTCCACAGCGCTACGCGATAACCGGCCCGAACGGCGCCGGAAAGTCCACCTTCATGCGCCTGCTTTCCGGCTACCTCACCCCCTCAAAAGGCAGGGTCCGCTTCTCCGATATGGGCAGAACGCTCGATCCCGCATTCGTCTATAAGTCTGTCGCTTTTGCTGCACCCTATATGGAGCTCATCGAAGAATTTACCCTCCGGGAAGCCCTCGATTTCCAACAACGCTTCAAGCCTTTTGCAAAAAATCTCAGCCCTGTAAACGTCATCGAACGACTGGGCTTTCAGAAATCCGCGTCTAAACAAATCCGTTTCTTCTCCTCGGGAATGAAACAGCGCCTCCGCCTCGCATTGGCCATTTGTGCTAAAAGTGATGCCCTCCTGCTCGACGAGCCAGGCTCCAACCTCGATGCCCAGGGAATGGAATGGTATCATGCCCTCATTGATGAGTTCGGCAGTAATCGCCTCATTATCGTCGCTTCAAATATCCCTGCAGACTATAGCTTTTGCCAGGAAATTCTGGAAATTGACCGTTTTAAATTGTAAGCTGCTTCTGCACCCACGCCGGGGCATTCTAAGTTGTGTAAAAAGTCTTTTGCCGCCTGCGGCGGCATGATTCTTCCCTTTAGAGACACGTCATTTTCGCAATTTCGCTTCGCGAAATCGCGAAAATGACGTGTCTCACAAGATATAATTTGGCGCGAAGCGCCGTAAAAAACCTTTTTACACAACCCCAATATAAAATTCTGCCGCCAAAGGCGGCTTTCCCTATTCCCGGTTAGGGAACAACATCCATTTCCATACCGGCATCTGGTGAATTTCCAATCCGGATGGCGTGGAAAAAGTTTGTTCCCGACAATCCCGCAAAAGAAGAAGACCGGTACGGAGGCCATAAGTTTCCATGGCCTCGGTAAGGCCTGCAATCTCGCGGTCAAAGGTCTTTGGTTGTTCCGTATGTTCACACACCTGGATCGCTTGAACTATTCGGGTACCTTCACGGACGAGGAAATCGCATTCCCGTTTATCCAAGTGATAAAATACTTCCTTTTGTCGGCGGCGCAGTTCCAGAAAAACCAGATTTTCGAGCAGGCGCCCGCTTTCTTCTGTAAATAAGAACCCGACCTTTCGGACTAAGGCATTGTCAATGAAATAGATTTTCCTGGCGTTGTGTATTTGCTTTTTAACAGAATAGTCGTATTTGCTCACTTGAAAAAGCAAATAAGCATCTTCGAGGAACGACATATAGCTTTTGACTGTTGCAGGGTGTTTCAGACCGGTCACTTTGGTAAGGGCGTTGTAGGAAGTTGGACGGGCCGTATTGCCGGCGAGGAAATAGACCAGTTCCAGAAGTTCTTTTTCGTTCGTTATTTGATTGCGCACCATTACATCCCTGTAGAGGATGCTTTCGTACAAGGATTTCAGGTATTCGGGATTTCCCTCGCGAAGAAACACCGGGAAGCCACCCTGCCTGGAGTAGTCGCTGAAAAGATGGATAAGGGCAGCCCGCGACTCCGACTTATGTACTGCTTTATCGCTCACTTCGACCCCCTTAAATTCCAGAAATTCATTGAAAGAAAAAGGGAAGAGTTCAATCCGAAGATATCTGCCGGTCAGGTGCGTCCCAAGTTCACGGCTCAGCATCGTAGCATTCGAACCCGTGATGAAAACTTTGTGCCCGGTATCATGCAAACGGCGGACAAAGCGCTCCCAGCCAGGTACGTTCTGGATTTCATCGAAGTACCAGGATTGCTGTACCCCAAATAGTTCCATAAAAGTCTCCTCCAGCAACTGAAAGTGCTCCACGGAAAAATGTACGAGGCGTTCATCGTCAAAGTTGAAGTAATAGTCCTGCTCCGCCCGTCCTTCTCGGATTTGGTGAAGCAGCGTGGATTTGCCACAGCGCCGGATCCCAGAAATAATCCCTACGCTTTCGCCGACGAGGAATCCTTCCGGAAGCTTACGCCGCACATAGCTGCTTTTCCACCCCAACTGTTGCTGGTCGAAAATGATCGTTTTGAGCAGGTTTTTCATATTGGCACGAAGAATATGGATAAACGCACAAAATTATTCATTTAAAATGAATAATTTTGTGCGTTTTAATTCATTTAAAATAACAATTATTGGATGGTCTTTTGCCGCCTGCGGCGGCAGAATCTTCTCTTTAGAGACACGTCATTTTCGCGATTTCGCTTCGCGAAATCGGAAAATGACGTGTCTCACAAGATATAATTTGGCGCGAAGCGCCGTAAAAAAAACCTTTTTACACAACCCCTATCAAAAGATTATTTGACACGAAGCACCAAGAAAAGATTTTTTACAACCCCGAGAAAATTCTGCCACCGCAGGCGGCAAGGAATTTTTGCGCAGCCCCTGCCAAGTAAAGTTGGCACACAACGCCTAATAATCTGTTATGAGCGGCATGATTTTACTGATTTCGCTTCGCGAAATCAGTAAAATCATGCCGCTCATAACAAATCCTTCGCCGCCGAAGGCGGCGGCTTTACCTGCTTTGAAGGAAAAGTAGAATGGCTGCTGAAATGAAAAAACCCGTTGCAATTCTCGAATAGCAACGGGTTTTTCCATTTCATTGTGATTCCGCTGGGATTCGAACCCAGGACCCCTTGATTAAAAGTCAAGTGCTCTAGCCGACTGAGCTACGGAATCGGGCGCTTTTTAAAAAGCGTTGCAAAGATACAAGGTCTTATAAAATACACAACTCCAACGGTGCATTTTTTCAACCAAAATCAAAAAAAATAAGTTCCACGGAGAAACGGCACAAGGGACTTGCCCTGAAATATCACCCTATGCCCTAAGTGCCAACGGGTGGCACTGCAGCATGGACTTTCTCGAAAAACAGGGACTGGTCGAGAAAATCCGGCAGGATATGGCGCACGCCCAGGGATTCCAGTTCGCCTGCGTCCGCCGTGTAAGCCACCCCGAGAAAATCGAGGCCCATCTCCCGGGTAGTATGGACATCCCAGACGGCATCGCCAATATATACTGTTTTGTGAAAATTCCCCCAGCGTGCTCGCGCGTCGTCTATTGCGGACTGAAGGATTTCCTGCCGGGTGCGAAAGCCATCTGCGCCCGTAACCGGCAGCGCTTCTGCAGGGACCCCGATGTGCCGGAGCTTGAGCTCGGCAGGCCGCCGCCAGCCGCCGGTGGCTATACAGGCCCGGTATTCGAGCGGCCGTTCAAGTAAATGGGCAATCAGGGCCGAAGCACCGGGGACTTCCTGGAAGGGAGCCGGATCATTATCCCGCGCCGCTTGCAGCCTGGCAAGGTAAAGCGCCTGAAAATCCCGGATCTCGGCCTCCACGCTCGTCCGCCCAAAATGCTGCATCAGGGCAGTATCGAGAATGGTAAGGTCTGTAACGTGCGGGTACTGCCTCCAGTCAATGCCCGTGAAAGGGCGACCATAGAGGGTCTCATAGACACCGGCGAAACACCGGCTGTCCCGTCGCCCGGAATGCACGAGGGTCCCATCTACATCAAAAATGGCCAGAAGCATGATGGTTCAGGCCTCCAGCTCCGGATCGCCGAGCTCCCGCTCCATCTCTTCCATAAATACATACTCGATGGACTCTTCCAGCGTAGGGATAATCGTCAGGACGGAATCAATACGGGAAATCTCGATCAGCTTCTTTACCATAGGGCTTTCCGCCCCCGTGAGGATAAAGGAACCCAGTTCCTTCCACAAGCGATCTGCCGTCAAAATGGCGCTCAGACCGGATGAATCAACGTAATGCACCTCCGAGAGGTCAACGATCAGGTTGTTTATCCCTTCGTTAAAGAGGATGACGAATTCGGACTTGAGGTCCGGCGCTACCATAGAATTCAGGTTCTCTTCGAGGACCTTAAACACGGTGTACCGATCTTGCTTATCAACCGCATATTTCATATTCTCAGGTCTTTTTGGAATTTACGGCCAAAGGGGCAGTTAAACCCTTCCGTTAGCTACTTAATTTAGCGCAAAGTTAACAGGTTTTTTGGTAAGCGATGATTTGGACGCATAACTTCGGTCGAAATCCTCACATTTTTATACGCCCACTTCTCCCGATATCCTGCCGGGGCACCTACAGACAGGTGTACCGTACCAGAACGTGCCCGTCTTCCGGGGCGTGCCCCCCCTAAATAACCCGTTCTTTTACTGCTTTGGCAAAAAAAACATAAAAAGATGAACTAAGCGAAAAAAACGTTTGTATTGTAAGCTAAACTCTTTTAATATTGTTAGCATTTGCAGCGATACGTCCAAAGAACACAACAACCATGAATAATAGAAGATTTTCGCCCAAAGTTAAACAAGTCATCGCGCGCAGCCGGGAGGAAGCTATCCGCCTGGGCCACGACTTTATCGGAACGGAGCACCTCATGCTAGGTATCGTCGCCGAAAAGGAAAGCCTCGCCGTAAAGGTCCTCGAATCGCTCGATGTGGATGCCGCCGAACTCCGCCAGGTACTGGAGGAGTCCGTCCAAAAAATCCCGGCAGCAAGTACCGGCCTCAATGTCGGCACACTGCCCCTGAACAAACAGGCCGAAAAAGTCCTCAAAGTGACTTTCCTCGAGGCCAAGATGCTCAAAAGCGAAGAAATCAGCCCGGAACATCTCGTCCTCTCTATCCTGAAACATAAGGACAACCCGGCTTCCAAAATCCTTTCGCAATTCGATATTGACTATGATATCTTTAAGGCGGAACTGGAATACGTCCGCCAGGAACAGGACTTCTCTTCCATAGAACCGTTCAACCAGGCACCTTCGGAATCCGAAGACCCGTACGACGACGACGACCAGGGCCGCGGCTTCCAGCAACGGAAAACGAACACCAAGTCCCGCACCCCCGTGCTCGATAACTTCGGCCGCGATATCACCAAACTTGCCGAAGAAGGACGCCTGGACCCCATCATCGGACGGGAAAACGAAATCGAGCGGGTCTCCCAGATCCTTAGCCGGAGGAAGAAAAACAACCCGATCCTCATCGGTGAGCCCGGAGTGGGCAAAACAGCCATCGTAGAAGGCCTCGCGCTGCGCATCATGCAGCGAAAAGTGTCGCGTACGCTCTTCAACAAGCGTATCGTGATGCTCGACCTCGCCGCCCTCGTCGCAGGGACCAAATACCGCGGCCAGTTCGAAGAACGCATGAAGGCCATTATGAACGAACTGGAGAAATCCAGGGACGTCATCCTCTTTATTGACGAAATCCATACCATCGTCGGCGCAGGGGGCGCCACCGGGTCCCTGGATGCTTCCAACATCTTCAAACCGGCCCTCGCACGCGGCGAGCTCCAGTGTATCGGCGCCTCAACGCTCGATGAATACCGCCAGCATATCGAAAAAGACGGCGCACTCGACCGCCGCTTCCAAAAAGTGATGGTGGATCCGCCTTCTGCAGAAGAGGCCGTGAATATCCTCCATAATATCAAGAATAAATACGAGGAGTTCCATAATGTCTCCTATTCGGACGAAGCGATCAAGGCTTGCGTGAAACTCAGCGACCGTTATATCACCGACCGCTTCCTCCCCGATAAAGCAATTGACGTGCTCGATGAAGTGGGCGCACGTGTCCACCTCAAAAATATCCACGTCCCCAAACATATCGAAGAGCTGGAAAAGCAGATCGAGGAAATCAAGGAAATGAAAAACCAGGCGGTCAAAAACCAGCAGTACGAAAGGGCGGCCGACCTGCGCGACCGGGAGTCCAAACTGCTCCGGCAGCTGGAAATCGCCAAAAACCAGTGGGAGGAAGAGTCCAAAACCCGCCGCTACCCCGTTGACGAAGACGATATCGCCGAAGTAGTGGCTATGATGACGGGTATCCCCGTAAAACGTGTAGCCCAAAGCGAAAGCAAAAAACTCGTCGGAATGGAAAAAGACCTTCAGGAGGTCATTATCGGGCAAAGCGAAGCCATCAAAAAAATCACCAAAGCGATACAGCGCAACCGTGTAGGCCTTAAAGACCCAACCAAACCGATCGGTTCCTTCATCTTCCTGGGCCCCACAGGGGTCGGCAAAACGGAGCTGGCCAAAGCCCTCGCGCGCTACCTCTTCGATACGGAAGATGCCCTGGTGCGTATTGATATGAGCGAATACATGGAAAAGTTCTCCGTCAGCCGCCTCATCGGGGCGCCTCCCGGGTATGTCGGCTATGAAGAAGGTGGCCAGCTTACCGAGAAAGTACGCCGCAAACCTTATTCCGTCGTGCTGCTCGATGAAATCGAAAAAGCACACCCCGATGTCTATAATATCCTGCTGCAAGTGCTCGACGACGGCCAGCTCACCGACGGGCTGGGGCGCAAGGTGGATTTCAAAAATACACTGGTGATCATGACCTCCAATATCGGCGTGCGCCAGCTCAAAGATTTCGGACAAGGGGTCGGCTTCGCTACCAAAGCGCGCCAGGACCAGGCAGATGACCACTCCAAAACGATTATCCAGACCGCCCTGAAGCGCACTTTCTCCCCTGAGTTCCTCAACCGGATTGATGATGTAGTCATCTTTAACCAGCTTGGGCAGGATGAAATCTTCACGATTATTGATATCACCCTTAAAGACTTGCGCAAACGCCTCGAAGGGATGAACTATAGCCTCAACCTCTCCGAAGCCGCAAAACGCTTCGTAGCAGATAAAGGCTATGACCCGCAATTCGGCGCCCGGCCACTGCACCGTGCGATACAAAAATATCTCGAAGACCCGCTCGCGGAGTTCATCCTCAACGATAATCCGCCGGAGGGCAGCGTACTCGAAGCTGTACTGACCGACGACGGGGAGGGTCTGCGTATAGAATTCGCAAAAACCGTGAATACCGATGTCCAGGAATAATGGCCGGCCCCGGTGAATTATGCAATAAACCGTTTTAACACAAAACTTAAATCATTTGGCAAAGCGCACGAATTCTCCCTCGAATACCGAGCAAAGCTCTAAGCAAGGTTCCCAGCCTTTCCGGATCAACGAGCTCATCCGCATCCCCCAGGTTCGCCTGGTCGGCGAAAATATGGAAGAGATCAGCAATGCAGCAGGTAAGGAAATCAAAGCCGGCGAGGTCTATAACACCCGCGATGTTCGCGATTGGGCCGAAAAAATGGCCCTGGATGTGGTCGAAATATCCCCGAATGCCGCCCCCCCAGTCGTAAGGGTCATTGATTTCAACAAGTTCCTCTACGAGAAAAAGAAAAAGGAAAAAGAACTCAAAGCCAAAGCCGCCAAAACAGTCGTCAAAGAAATCCGCTTCGGCCCGAATACCGATGACCACGACTTCGAATTCAAGGTACGCCATGCAAAAAGCTTCCTCGAAGAGGGGGCCAAAGTCAAAGCTTACGTCAACTTCAGGGGAAGAACTATCGTCTTCAAAGACCGCGGCGAACTCCTCCTCCTCCGTTTTCTTAAAGAACTCGAAGATGCCGGAGCCCCGGAGTCCCTCCCAAAACTCGAAGGCCGCCGAATGATTGTTATGGTCGCACCGAAAAAATCGGCAAAGAAAAAATAGCCCTCTTGCTCCAGGCCATCGTGCCGGAAGAATGCAGTGGCGCCATTCCCCATACCTAAAAGCTTTTTTCGGTGCCCCGCCAAATGGTAAGTTGAAAACGCACGGGGTTGTGGGGTTGTGTGAAAAGGTTTTTCTTGGCGCTTCGCGCCAAATTATCTTTTGAGAGACACATCATTT
>JBMOJO010000069.1:0-16044 GCA_049315745.1 Saprospiraceae bacterium
GGACGGGGGGACTCCGCCTCCTGGTGATGGTGAACGCGAAAAGGGGGGATAAAACTTTTTTCAAAACGAAATATTGTTCTTACTTTTCCTTGCTGAAAATTCTTGCCTGTAAAAAAGGAAAATATGAAAAAATACTTCTTCCTGGCCATCGCGCTCATGGCCATCGCCCAGGCCAGCGGCCAGGTGAAAAAATCGCCGGACCGCGCAGAGGGCGAAGGCCCTTTCCCGCAACTCATCATCCGCGGGGTGACCCTGATCAATGGGAACGGGGCGCCGCCCATCGGACCGGTGGATATCGTCGTGGAAAACAATGTGATCCGGGAGGTGCGCACCGTCGGATACCCGGGCGTACCCATTGACCCCAAAAGCAGGCCTCAGCTCAAGCCGGGCGGCAAAGCACTCGATTGTACCGGCATGTACCTGCTGCCGGGTTTCGTGGACATGCACGGGCATATCGGCGGCCAGGCGCAGGGGGCCGATGCCGAATATGTCTTCAAGCTCTGGATGGCACACGGGATCACGACCGTCCGCGACCCCTCAGCGGGAAATGGCCTGGACTGGGTACTCGAACATAAACGCCGCAGTGAGAAAAACGAAATCACCGCGCCGCGGATCTTTGCCTACACCGCCTTCGGGGCCAGGAGCAAAGCGCCGATTACCACACCAGAACAGGCGCGCGAGTGGGTGCGGCAAAACCGCGATAATGGCGCCGATGGCATCAAATTTTTTGGCGCCGCCCCAGATATTATGGCAGCAGCATTGGACGAAAACAAAAAACTCGGCCTGCGCTCGGCATGCCACCACGCGCAGATGGACGTGGCCCGATGGAATGTCCTCAATTCCGCCCGCGCAGGCCTTACGTCCATGGAACACTGGTACGGCCTGCCGGAAGCCCTTTTCAAAGACCGTACCGTCCAGGACTATCCCCTCGACTACAACTACCAGAACGAACAGCACCGTTTCGAAGGGGCCGGTAAATTATGGAAGCAGGCAGCACCGCCTTTCTCCGACCACTGGAATGCCGTGATGCAGGAACTCCTCGACCTCGATTTTACCCTCGACCCCACCTTCAATATCTATGAGGCCAACCGCGACCTCATGCGCGCGCGGCGGGCAGAATGGCATGAGGCCTATACCCTACCTTCCCTCTGGCGCTTTTATATGCCCAGCCGGATATCCCACGGGTCTTACTGGCATTCCTGGGGCACGGAACAGGAGGTATCCTGGAAGGAAAATTACCGGCTGTGGATGGCGTTTGTAAACGAATACAAAAATCGCGGCGGACGCGTGACCGCCGGATCGGATTCCGGGTTTATCTATCAGCTCTATGGCTTTGCATATATCCGGGAGCTGGAGATGCTGCGCGAAGCAGGCTTCCATCCGCTCGAAGTGATCCGCTCCGCAACCCTCAACGGCGCCGAGGCGCTGGGGATAGCGGATAAGGTCGGCACAATCGAAACCGGCAAACTCGCAGATATGGTCATCGTGGAAGTGAACCCGCTCCAGAACCTTCAGGCGCTCTATGGCACCGGGGCCATCCAGCTCACCGAAAATAACGAGGTGGTGCGCGTCGGCGGCGTGAAATATACGATCAAAGACGGCGTGGTGTTCGACGCAAAACAGTTGCTCGCAGATGTCCGTCAGATGGTTGCAGACAGCAAGAAAAAAGAAGCATTCGAGATCGTACAACCTGGCAATAAATGAAAAAGTTCCTTTTTCCAATCATCAGTATTCTGGTAGCCTGCCTGCTCGCCGCAGGGGCGACCGCGCTCGCCTTGAAATACAGCGGCAAAGGAAAAATAACGATTGGCCCCTGGCAAACTAATGTCGAGACGGGCAGCGGGAAGGCCGGCGCCTACCTGCGCGCCTGGGTGGCCCTGAACGCCCCATGGGCCCTCAACAGCTCCGAAGTCCTCTATTTCCTGGCGTATGAAGACAGCCAGGGCCAAACGCTCGACTGCAACTGCGTATATAAAATTGAGGGCACCGAACCCGACACCAGGTGGTGGAGTATCGCCGCATACGAAGACCTCCATTTTATCCCCAACCCGATCAATCGTTACTCCCTGAACGTGAGTACGGTGGAGACCGACAATAACTATACGTTTGCGATTTACCTCGCCCCCGAAGCAAAATATATCAACTGGCTGCCCAGTTGCCAGAATGGTGGCCAACTGGCACTTTGCCTCCGATGCTACGGCCCCTCCGATGCCTTCCGCGCCAATATCGCCAAGGCCGAACTCCCAACTATCACCAAAATCAGCTGCCGATGAAAAAGATCTTGTTTTGGGGCGCGGTTTCCCTGGTACTCGGCGCCATCCTGCACTATGGGGTCATGAGCGCCATCCCGCACCTGGTGACCAGCCGACTGCTGTCCACCGTCTTCAGCACCTCCGGCAACTGGCGGTCTGAAAAAGTGAACCAGCTCTTCCACGCGGCGATGCGCACCGCGGGCACGGATAAAGTCCCGATAGACAACCCGGATATCCTCACCTCCTTCGGCTTTTACGATGTCTCCGACCATCCCGTGCGCATCCATTGTGAAGTCCCGGCAGGGATCAGCTATTGGTCGCTTTCGCTGTATGGCTGGAATACCGACAATTATTTCGTCCTGAATAATAAACAGTTGCAGCGGACAAACGTAGATCTGGTCATTGCCGGCAAGCACCATAAATATACGCCGCTGCCGGGTGAGATCGCTGTCGCCCCGCCGGGCAAAAAAGGGGTCGTCCTGGTGCGTATCATCGTACGCGACCGGAACAACAGCGGAGAGCTGAGCGCAGTCTCCACGGTACAGAAAATGGCCTATATGAAGACGTTGGAATAAGGCCCCGGAGGCTTTAATTTCCCGTGGCGTATTTATCGCACCGGACGCAGCCCCCCCGCTACGGGACTACGATTTTTTGTGTCTGCAACTTGCCCTTTACCCGCAGGGCAGCCTGGTACATCCCTGCCGGCAGGGCGGAAGAATCCCAACCAAGGGTATGCTGCCCCGGCATGACCCGCTGGCCGGGGATGAGCGTCTCGATCAGGCGGCCCTGAAGGTCGTATATTTCGAGGGTAATATCCGCAGCGTTAGCTAATGTGAAACCGATACGCACAGGTCCCCGCACCGGGTTCGGGGCGACCGGATAAAGTTTATCCTCACTGAAATGAAACACCTCGGTCGCGTTCGTGGCGAGGCTGTCCATATTGAGGTTTTCATCTCCGGGTTCGTAGGGCACAAAGGCGATGGGAAGAAAGTACATTTCATCTGTCGTGGCCTCTCCCCAGGTCACTTTTTTGGGCGGGTTATTCGGATTGAGCGGGTTGTTGGTCGTATTGTCGTAGGTTGCATAGGCATGGATTTCGGAATTTTTGGGCAAATATTTCATTTTTTTGAAATAATAGGCCCCCTGCCAGTTGAAATCCCAGTCTCGGACATGCACCAACGGTATCGTATCCCTCGCCGGGGTAATTGCAAAGACGCGCCAGTTTTTACCCAGGAGATGGCTGTGCGGGGCAATACCTACCAGGCTGATATCTATCGGCGTTTTATACACCCCGTGGAATTCCTTCACCGTATTGGGGTTGATAACGAAAGGACCGTTGCGCAGCGTGCCGGTCAGCATGGCGAAAGCATTAACATAGCGTTTTGCCGGCTTATCTGCGAAGAACAGGTTAAACGAGGAGGAGTCGGGTTCGTCGGTGGTCGTGGGGGCATAGTGGACCTGGACGACCAGATCGCTGTTGGGCGGGAGCCTAACGGCCATTCCATTGCTGAAGACGTGGGGCCTTGCGCCCGGGGCGTAACCCGGGAGTTGCAGACTCGCAAGGCTCACCTGCGCGAGGTTGATCAGGTTGCCGGGCGGAGCGTAGCCGTAGTCGGGCGTCAGCGCATCCAGCACTGCTGCAATCCCCGTCGTATCTGCCCAGATCAGGGCATGGTGGACGATCTTCCGGTTGCTGGGGCGCATTTCCAGGCTCACGAGGTCCCTGGGTTCTTTCAGTCCGGTCGGTATGACAAAATACCGGTAGGCATCTTTGTTGTCCCCGACATGGATGTGTTTTTTTGCAAAAGAAAGGACGAGGTCAGGCTTTCCGATCTGGGAGCCCTCCGGGAAAACCGGCGCAAGGGGCTCGACGGCAATATTTCCCCTTGGCATCCCGCCGTCCACCCAAGCCTTGATGGTTGCAACCTGCTGATCGCTCAGATAATTTTCGCCGATATATTCCGCCCCAAATTTTTCGTCGGGTTTCCAGGGCGGCATATAGCGTATCCCCGTGACGTATTTGATCATTTGCCCCCAGCCGATGGCTTCCTGATAGCTCGTCAGGGGGAAGGGTCCGATTTCCCCCCGCCGATGGCAGGAAGTGCAGTGTTTATAGACAATCGGCGCGACATCTTCCGCCCATGTTGGTGTGGTTTGGGAAAAGGCTGTGTGCTGTACCATTACACTTGCGAGCACAAGGAGGGAAAAGGTAAAATTCCGCATTTCTTTCAGTTTTTTAGCAGCTTGGACAAGCAGGCCGACACATTGGGAAGGATAGCGGTTTAGTGCCCGCAGCCCTCCCGTCCCGGCAATGCGATTCAATTCAATATACATCCGACGGCGGTCGTACGGGCCACAGGTACGGCAACGTTCGTGCGTATGGCCTCCAGGGCATCTTTGAGTTCATGAAAGGTCACGACCCTGCGCCGTTTCCCTACCCGTTCGAAAAGGTTATCTATCCTGCCCTGATAAACGACCCTGCCCGCTGTTTCGTTGAATACGACTACTTCCGGGGTCACCGATACCGCAAAGGCCTTAGCGAGTTGATGCGCCCCTTCGACCGAACAAGGGAATGGCAGCCCGTACTTTTTTACAAAACCTTCCATGGAGCCTTCGTCAGAAACGGGATTGGGAAAACCTCCCCAAAACCCGATACTGTCATTGGCATATTCGCGATACAGGGATTGCAAGACATCGGTATAGGCCTGCGTGATCATGCAGTCTTCCAGCAAAAAAAAACAGACGGTGAAGGAATCCATTGGCGTCGGGGGGGCCTGACGTGCATGCAGGGGGCCGCAGAACAGTCCGGAGGCCAGGGCCGGTATGATGAACAGGAGTCTTTTTTTCATGCGATTAAAATTGAGTGCGCCGGAACAGGCTTCTGCATCGGCATACTTATATTATCTGATTTCTGCCGGATCAAAAAGTTTAATCTGACGAAAAAATAATTGCCTTTCAGCTCGAGTTGACCGCCTGATTTTAACATGCGGGTTGCATAATACGGAAAGCCGGGGGGCCTGCGTCCGTTTTACCTGGCGACGGTCTTGATCAACATTCCCTTCGAGACCGGGCTGCTGAGCTCCATTCCATTTACGATAGCCAATTCGTTGAACCTTTGAGGGTCCACATTAAAAGAGCGGAAGGCGTCGGCAAGGGTGCCGGAAGTGGCGACTTCCCGGATTTTGATCCGCTCGGGCAGGACATTGATCTTTGAATAGTCCGTCAGCCCGCGGAAGCCTTGCATCGTATTCTGGAAAAGCGCCCGGTAGGCACCAAAATCCTGTGCGTAGGACATCCCGTAGAATCGGTAAATATTATTCTGGTGCTGGATCAGATAAATCAGCAATCGGATCGAGGTGTTTTCCTGTGGCTTCGCCAGTTCGGCATTCAGGACAATCGCATCCAGGCCGTTGACGGTTATTTCCCTGCGGTCAATGAGCTGGAGGGAGTCTTTTGTTATGGTCGCCTGGGCGGCAGCGGGGAGGTCTTTTTCCATCGCGAAATTAAACAGCAGCAAAGCCTTCCCATCCGCCGGTGCGATTTGTACGGCGGTCGGCATATTCTCGACTTTCCATCCGGCAGGCACGGGAAACTGGAAGCGAAGATCGGGATGATAGAACACATCTTTTTCGACGTAGCCTTGACGGGGATCTTCGCCATAGACAATACCGTCAATCATGCGCAAATATTCATCGCGGTTTATGGCAAAGCCCGTACCGGTGGTCTTCGCCTGCCATTCCTCCGCCAATTTCCCGACGTTGTTGTACCTGTCCAGCGGGTCCGGGTGTGTAGAGAGGAAAGTCGGCAATCCGCCCTGATCGCCACTCAGGCGTTTGATGGTTTGGAAAAAATCGGCCATTTTATGGGCATCGTAACCAATCTTGGTAGAATACTCCACGCCGAGCCGGTCGGACTCCGTTTCGTGTTCGCGGCTGAATTTCAGGAACAAGACGCCCAGAAGGTCTGAGGCGGTATCTGCGAATTGCGCAAAATCCTTGGAAATGACGATGCCCATGAGCAACCCCAACTGCCCGAGCATTTGGGTGGTTTGCTGGCGCGCGCCGTGCCGCGCCGTGATATGCCCGATTTCGTGGCCGAGCACCCCGGCAAATTCCGCTTCGTTGCTGAAATGGGCCAGAATCCCACGGGTAAAATACACAAACCCGCCCGGTACGGCAAAAGCATTGACTACCGGAGAATCGAGTACCTTAAAGCTGTACTTAAGCTGTGGCCGGTGGGAAATCGCTGCCATCTGACCTCCTTTCTCGGTGATAAACGCCTGCAGGCGCACATCCTCGTAAAGGCCGAAGGTCTCGACAACTTCCGGGTCGTATTGGAAACCCATGGCGATTTCTGCTTCCTCGCTCAGAAACATCAGCTCTTTCTTGCCGGTGACAGGGTTTACCGCGCAGGAAAGTACCGTTACGAGCAGCGTCAATATTGCGATAAGCTTAATGTAAAATGGCGAAAATATCTTCTGCATGAGGTTGATTTTCGATAAAAATACCAATATTTAATGGATATATGCAATAGGAGGCCCTAAATTCCCGACGGGTCTGTCCGCCTTCAGGCTTTTGCGCGTACATCGGGGAGGCATTTTTACCGGCTCATCCTTTCTGCCATTTTCGGGTATTGACCAATGGCTTCGGGTAATTCCCGCCGATATGGACGCGGAGCGCCTGTTGCTCTGAAAAGGAGAGCAGTTCGGGCTGATGGACCTTTTCTGCAGGGAGGTTCGCGAGCTGGGGAATCCAGTGCTTGACAAAGGTGCCATCCGGGTCGTATCGGCGCGCCTGGGTGAGGATATTAAAGTAGCGGTTTTCGCGGGGATCGGAGCCTACCCCTGCCACATAGTTCCAGTTGCCGTAATTGCTGCAGGGGTCGTAATCCAGCAGCATGGATTCAAAGTATTCCGCCCCCATCTGCCAGTTTACAAAAAGGTCTTTTGCCAGGAAGCAGGCGACATTTTGGCGGCCACGGTTCGACATGAACCCGGTATGCTTTAGTTCCAGCATATTGGCATCTATAAAAGGGATACCCGTTTCGCCATCAATCCATCGCTGCAACCTTACGGGATCATCTTGCCAGCGCGGGTCGGGCTGGCCTTTGGGGCCGCCTTTCAGGAAAATTTTATCTCCGTGCTTTTTGCCCATAAACCGAAAGAAATCCCTCCACAACAGCTCGAAAAAGAGCCAATACGTGGATTCATTGCCCCCACGTTCCGACTCGTAGCGTTTCAACTCCTTATAAATCTGCTTAGGGGAAAGACAGCCATTCGCCAGCCAGGGGCTGAATTTTGAGCTGTAATCACCGCCGAGCATACCGTTGCGACTATCCTTGTAGGATTTCACGAGGTTGGTTTCCCAAAGATAATATTGCAGGCGCTTCAGCCCTTCCGTTTCACCGCCCCTGAAAGGAAAGGCAGCACGGTTGTCCGCTTCGAAACCCTCATGGCCAAGGTCTTCAACAGTAGGGATTTCCCCGGGCAGCAGGTTGCAAGTCCGGTGGGCGAAGGGGCCGGCGGGGGCCGGCAGGGGGTCCCTGACCTGGACGAACTTTTCCAGCTCCTTCCGGAATTGAGTGAACACATCCGGTGTATGCTGTACGGGGAAAGGCAGGTCTGCGGTGTGATAGAGCATTTTGCCGCGCGAAAAATGGACTTCCTGGCCAAGCGCCCAGATGTTTTTTTCCAGCGCGTCCTGGACTTCTACCTCTTCGCGGGTCCTTTCGCGGTTGCAAAAGACCCAGCTCGCACCCGTCTCGCGGGCAATTTCGGCAATGACCTCTTCCGGTTTCCCGACGCGCACATAAAGCTCCCCATTCAGGGCGCGCAGGGAATTGCGCAGGTCGTATATACTTTCAATAATAAATTTTGCACGAAAATTACCCGTTTTCTTGAAGCCGAAATGCGTATGCCCCAAGAAAACGCGCTCGTCGAAAACATAGACCGGATAGATCTCGGCAGTATGCCGGAGCGCATGTGCCAATGCCTCATTGTCGTGCATCCTGAGGTCGTTACGAAACCAAACGATCGCTTTATTGCTCATAAAGTGCTTACCGGTACTTTCTTAATCCACCGGTATTTGTTTAACACGATACCGGTACATTGGTTTTTTGATCGGCAGTCTTTTCCGCAAAATCATTACTTTTGTGAAAATTTGTGGTTTGCTGGCCGTAAAAGCCCGCGGCCGCGGCTAAAATACCTGCGATGAAAAAATGGATGTTCCTCCCGGCGATGCTGTTATCGCTGTTGTTGTACGCACAGGACAAACCCGCCTACCGGCTTTTCCACGCCAACGGCCAGGAGGCAGGATATAGCGACCTGCTCAAAGCCGCACAGAAAGCAGATGTGTTGTTTTTTGGAGAACAACACAACAACCCTGTTTGCCACTGGTTACAACTGGAAGTGACACGGGATTTATTCGAACAAAAAAACGGCAGGCTGATCCTCGGGGCCGAGATGTTCGAGCGGGACGACCAGCTCCTGCTGGACGAATACCTTGCCGGGCAGATTTCGCAAAAAAATTTTGAGGAAGAAGCCAAACTGTGGAAAAATTACGCCACCGACTACAAGCCCCTGGTCGAGTTTGCGAAATCGAAGAAGATTCCATTCATCGGCACCAATATCCCAAGGCGTTATGCCAATATGGTCTTTCGCAGTGGGCCGGAATCCCTCCAGCAGCTGTCTGATGCGGGAAAATCGTCAATCGCCCCGCTCCCCATCGAAGTGGATTTGAACCTGCCCGGCTACCGGCAAATGATGGAGATGATGGCCGGGCATGGCGGTGGCGGCGCAAATGAAAACTTCCCAAAATCCCAGGCTGCCAAAGATGCCACGATGGGGTATTTCATCGCCCAGCACCTCGAAAGGGGCAAGCTGTTTATCCACTACAATGGTTCTTATCACTCCGACGGCAAAGAGGGGACGGTATGGTACCTCAAAAAGTATGCCCCTAAAGCCGAGTATGTGACTATTTCCAGCGTAGAGCAGGAAAACACCTCCACCCTTTCGGAAGAACATAAAAATAAGGGCGATTTCATCCTGGTCATCCCGGCAACGATGACCAAAACATATTGACCATGCACCCGCAAAGACTATGGCGGCGCACCGGGACGGCCTGGACGGCCGCCCTCTTCCTCAGCGCTGTCGCCGTCGGCCTTTCCGGCTCCTGCGGAAAAAATTCTTTCCGGCAGGGCGAGATCCTGTATGCCAATTTCTGCTCCAATTGCCACATGCCCGACGGCAGCGGTCTGGGCGGGAACATCCCCGCACTTGCCGGCTCGCAAGTCCTGGCAAAACAGCCCGGTGCGGTGGCATGTGCCGTGCGTTACGGGCTGGCGGCCAGTCCTGCCGCCGACGGCCAGGCCCCCGGGCAGCCCATGCCGGCAAACCCTAAATTGAGCGATTTCGAAATTGCCAATATCATCAACTACATCAACCATAGCTGGGGAAACGACTTTGGATATGTCCAAATCGGGGAAGTCCGGGATGCCCTGGAAAAATGTTTGAACGAAAAATAGTCCGCCCACGTTAATTTAGCGCTTAGATTTCCCGTTATTGAACGGGATTCACTACCTTTAGCCATATCGAAAAAATTATGCAGATGAAGCGACTCTTCCGGCTCTCCATCTTCCCGGCAATCGCCGTTTTAGGCCTCCTGGGCGCAACGCCAGCGGGTGCACAGTCCGTCAAAATTTTTCCCGACGCCGATACGATATATGCCTGTTCCGACAGCACCCTGCTCCTGATCGCTACAGGCGGCACGGGATACCAGTGGTTTTCCCCCGATACCGCACTAACCTCCCCTCAGAAGGATACCGTCCGGGTAACAGGCCCCGGAGGACGGTCGCTGCGTATCGTACTGAGCGGTATCGCCGGCGGAAAACGCCTCACGGATACCGCAACGGTCATCTTTACCCGCCCTACCCTATCCTTGAATTCTCCCGACGCGCTTTCCGTCTGCCGGGGCACGCCGGTGCGGCTGAATGCCACCACCAATACCGGCGGTTTCGGACTGACCTGGAGCCCTGCCGACGGCCTCAGCCCTGCAACCGGGGAGCAGGTTGCCGCTACCCCCTCTTTCACCACGACTTATACCGCTGCCCTTAACCTGACCGGCTGCGAAGTGCGCCAAACCCTCACCGTGACCATCGCCCCGCCCCGGGTGGACATCTCCCTCGCGGATACCGTTGAACACTGCCTCGGCTCAATACTGAAACTATCCGCCACAACCAGTACCGGTAGCGGCGCCGGCTTGCGCTGGTCGTCATCAGATGGCAGCCTGCAGGATACCCTGAAGCTCAGCCTGGATGTATCCCCAAAAATCAATACGACTTATTACACCACCTTTATCAATGGCGGCTGCAGGATCGTGGATTCTGTCTTTGTGAAAGTAGATTCCCTGCCGGCCCTCCGGATCGAATCCGATCCCAAAAAAGATGTTTATTGCCAGGGACAGGTCGTGACGCTGAAATCCGAAACCTTCGAACCCTTCCTCTATCCCGGAATCAAGCACAAATGGTTCCCCAGCAAAGGCTTCGAAACCCCCGACAGCCTCTGGAACATGGTCATCACAACCCAGGATACTACCCTCTACTTCCGGGAGACACGTATCGGGGGCTGTATTGATACGGCAACTATCCTCATCCCGGTCATCAAACCAAAGGTCATCACCATCACCCCTGCGGACCCGGTCCTATGCCCCGGGGAAAGCGTACAGCTCGTCGCAACCTTCGAAGGCAAAGGCGAGATCAAATGGACCCCCGAACAGAATATCTCCTGCCTGGAGTGCAACAACCCCCGCGTCACCCCGCCCAACTCCACCGCCTATACCATTACCGTGACCGAAGAAGGGTGCCCCACTTCCAAATCGGTCAATATCACGGTGCTGAGCACCCCGCAAATGCCCGTGCCGATCAACCCCACCATCTGCCGCGGGGATTCAATCGCCCTCTTCCTCGCCAACCCGGAGCCCGGGGTTGCCTACCGATGGATATCCCCGCAAATTCCGACCCTCGACGCAAGGATCGCCCAGCTCAGGGTCGCACCAACGGCCAATACGTCTTATACCCTCACCGCACAACGGGGCAACTGCCCGGCAGTGAGCGTGACGACCACCATCAACGTGATCCAGCCTGCCGATGTAACCGTGCCCGCGGCACAGCGGCTTTGCCCGGGTCAAAATATCACCCTCACCGCTACCGGATCAGCAGCGCCAGGCGTAAATCAAAGCTTTCTCTGGACCTGGAACAACGGCCAAAGCTCCAGTGCAGGCCCAACGGTAACGGTCAACAACTTACGCCAGACGACGGTCTTTAATATGATCTATACCTGGGGGCAAAACTGCGGGCGGATTACGAAATCTGTAGTTGTAACGGTTGACCCGGTGCCCGTGATCAACGCTTTCTCCTATAACCCGCCGGAAGCGCCGGCAGAAGGTGTGCCCCTGGGGAATTCCCTCACCATCGGCGCAATCACTACCCCACCTAACCCTGGCGGGGTCACCTACCTCTGGAAAGCCAACGGCGAGGATATCCAAGGCTCAGGCAACAGTGTTACCCACAAACCGGTCAAAGATCCAACGACCTATACCCTGACGATCCGCACTGCCAACGGCTGCGAGGTCACCTTGGTCACACCGCCCATACGGGTGAAACTGCCCGAATTCGACGTGCCTAATGCCTTCACGCCGGACGGTGACGGTACCAACGATTTCTTCAATGTCGTCTTTACCGGTAATCTGGATATCGTCGAATTCCGGGTTTGGAACCGCTGGGGCCAACTCGTCTATAACAATGACGATAAGGCCAACGGGTGGAACGGAAAGATTGGAAGCCGGGAAGCCCCCTCGGAGGTGTATGTGTACAATATCGTCCTGCGCTTTCCCGACGGGCAGGAGTTCGTCCGCAGGGGCGATGTATCCCTGATCCGCTAACCCTTTTTGAAAAAAAGCTAAACCTTGCCGATATGCGACGGCTCGCTATATCCGACATCCATGGTTGTTCGCGCACCTTTGAAGCCCTGCTGGCGCAATTGTCCCTGGAAAAAGAAGACCAGCTCTTCCTGCTCGGGGATTACATTGACCGCGGGCCCGATTCCAGGGGGGTCATTGACCGCATCTTAGCCCTAAAGGACAGTGGCCACCAGGTATTCTGCCTGCGGGGCAATCACGAGCAAATGCTGCTGAATACCATTGCAGACAAACAACAGTACGGCGTTTTTTTGGTAAACGGCGGACTGCAGACGATGCGCAGTTTCGGCACCCTGGATCCGCGCGATATCCCCGAGCCCTATCTCCAATTCATAAGCGACCTGCCCAGGTACCTGGAGTCCTCTGACTACCTTCTCGTACATGCCGGACTGAACTTCGGGCTCCCAGACCCCCTCCAGGGCAAAAGGGAGATGATCTGGATCCGCAACTGGTACCAGGATATCTCGTATGACTGGCTCGGGCCCAGGATGATTGTCCACGGCCATACACCTATCGGTAAATCCGGCATCATGGCTATGGCGGAACAGATGCCTTCACTGCGTGTGCTCAATATTGATGCCGGCTGCGTATATACCCAGCTCCCCGCCATGGGCACCCTCTGCGCGTTCGACCTCGATACCGGAAAACTCTATTTCCAGGACAATATCGAAGGGGTCTGAACCGAAAAGCCGACCTTAACCTTTTTTAACCTTAAATCAATCCAACTTAACCGTCCGACATTTGTTAGGGCTGTAACTTTGTGTTCAGGTTTAAAGTATTGAAAGCCTCTTTATTATTTCAATTAAAAGATTTTATGAAATCAATTTTATCTACCGTATCGCTCATGATGTTCCTGGTGGCGACGGCCTTCGCGCAAAACAAATCGGCCAGTATAAAAGGTGCGGTAAAAGATAGCGAAAATAATCCACTGCCCATGGCCACCGTCATGCTGCTCCAGGCGGCTGATTCGGTGCTTGCAACTTTTGCGCTCACCGACGATAAAGGGGAGTTTGCATTGCCCAAAACCGGAAAGGGAGAATATATCCTGCAAATCTCTTTCCTGGGCTACCAGAATTTCCAGAAGCCCGTCAGTATCAGCGGGGCCGAAGAGTTTATTGATGCCGGTAGTATTCAGCTCGAACAACAGAGCGAGTTGCTTGCTGAAGTAGTCGTCGAAGGAGAAGCCAACCCGCTCAATATCAAAAAGGACACCGTCGAATACAATGCCGTCGCATTCAAAACGCAACCCAACGCCGTCGTCGAAGACCTCCTGAAGCGCCTCCCGGGCGTGGAAGTAGAAGCCGACGGAACGGTGAAGGCCCAGGGGCAAAACGTCACGCGTATCCTCGTGGACGGAAAAGAATTCTTTGGCCGGGACCCCAAAATGGCTACCCGGAACCTGCCCGCGGATGCGATTGATAAAGTACAGATTTTCGATAAACTCTCCGACCAGTCCGAATTTTCAGGCGTTGATGACGGCGACCGCGAAAAGACGATCAATATCTCCCTGCGCGCCGACCGCAGAAGGGGATATTTCGGCAATGCCAGCGCTGCCGGCGGGCCCGCCCCCGATCTGCCCTCCAGTGAACAGGGGCGCTTTGAAACCAAACTCGCTGTCAACAGTTTCAGCAAAAACCAACAGATCTCCTTTATCGGAATGGGCAACAATACCAACCAGGAAGGCTTTACGATGGACGATTATGTCGGCTTCACCGGTGGCGGTGGCGGCGGCGGTGGAAGGGGTGGCTCCACGATGCGGTTTATGAGCAGCGGCGGTGGCGGTGGCTTCGGCGGCGGCAACAGCTCGGGGATACCCATCTCCGGCGGGCCAAGTACCGGCTTTATCGAAACGTATGCCGCAGGCCTCAATTTCAACAGGAGTATCGGGGGGAAAACAGATCTCCAGAGCAGCTACTTCTTCTCCCTGGCCGATCGAAACTTCGACCGGATCAGCGCCCAGGAAACGTTTCTGAACAACAGCAGCTTTTTTACCAATAATACCAGCGATCAGACCACCGTCACCGGCAGTCATCGCCTGAACCTTACCCTGGAACACAAAATTGACTCCACCCAGAATATCCGTCTGGTAGCAAGGGGCAGTTTCTCCGATACCGATTACTCCCTCCTCAGCACCTCAGAAAGCCTCAACAATGCACAAAGGCTGACGAACGAGAGTATCCGGGACAATACCTCCGACGGCGCTAACCTCAACCTGAACACCAACCTCCTCTATCGCAAACGCTTCGGCAAGCGCGGCAGAAACTTCTCTGCCAACCTCACCCTCGCCGCCGGCAACGACGACTCCGACGGCTTCAACAACTCCTTCAATGGCTTTTTTACCGGAAAAGAAAGAAGGGATACCCTGAACCAGAATTTCCTGCAAACCAACAACCGCTTTAACTACGGTGGCCGGTTCTCCTTCGTCGAGCCTGCCGGCGGCAACCACTTCCTAGAATTTGTTTATAATTATCAGCTCAACAACAACGATTTCAACAGGGAAGTATATGATTATTTCGGCTTCGTCCAGCCGGAACTCAACGTCGGGCTGACCAACCAATATGAAGTCGCTTTCAGCTACCACCAGGGCGGGCTCAACTGGCGCTTTGCCAATGAAAAATTCAATGCATCTCTCGGCGCCAACTACCAGCAAAGCCTCCTCGATGGCACCTTACTGCTCAGCGAGACCATAATCCGCCGCGACTTCTCCGCCGTACTGCCCAACTTCCGAATGCGCTGGCAGTTTAAGCCCTCCAAGTTCGTCAATATGAACTACCGCACCAATATTCAGGAGCCTTCGATCCAGCAACTACAACCTGTGGCCGATAATACCAACCCCCTCAATATCTACGAAGGCAACCCCAACCTCAAACCGGAATACTCACATTCCGCATTCCTCAATGTCGGTTCCTTCAATCAGTTCAACTTCACCAATATCTTCGGCTTCCTTAACTTCACTTATACCAAAGACAGAATCCGAAATGCGCAGGTCATTGATAGTAATTTCGTCACGACTACCCGACCGGTAAACGTGGACAACGACTACCGGCTCAACAGCAATTTCTCTTTCGGTACCCGCATCCGCCCGATCAAAATGAACATCAACCTCGACCTGGGGTATAACTGGAGCCGCGGCATCACCTTCATTGATGCCAAATCAAACTGGACCATCAACAGCATCCCCAGTGTGGGCCTTCGCCTGGAAAACTATCGCAAGGAAATCGTGGATTGGTCCCTCGGAGCGCGCCTGCGCTTCACCCATACGACTTACTCCGTGGCTACCGAACAAAACCGCGATTTCATCAACCATACGTACACGGCCAATGTCATGGTGCCCATAGTGAAAAACCGCTTCAACATCGGTACAAACATTAACTATGCCGTCTATACCGGAATTACCGACGATTTCAACACCGATATCCCGATCTGGAACGCCTACATGAACGTTTTTGTAATGAAAAACCAAAAAGGCCAACTCCGCCTGTCGGTATTCGACCTGCTCAACCGCAACCAGGGCATCAATATCGTCAACGACCTCAACTACACGCTCAATGAGCGGACGCTCTCCCTGGGTCGCTATTTCACCCTCGGGTTCACCTACACCTTCCGCAACCTGGCAGGGGCCGGTGGTGGCAATAATGGGGGTAGTAGGCAAATGCCAAGATAAGGGGACTGCCTCAGGCGGCGGTGCCGCCTGAGGCAACTAATATATTTGCGGCTTTATAAGCCTGGGGCTTTGTAAATGTCCCTTCCCGGCGCTCCGCGACAAATAATCTTTTAAGGCTTGTGTAAAAAGGTTTTTTACGGCGCTCCGCGCCGAAAAT